>JAKSBK010000578.1 GCA_022361155.1 Pseudomonadota bacterium | reverse complement strand
TGCACATAGCCCACCGTGTCGGTAGGCTTTGGCTTGACGAGCGCCTCGCCCTCGAAGTCGGCCACGATCACCGTGATATTGTCGTGCCCCCCCGCAGCATTCGCCTGATCGATGAGCTTGCCGCAGCATTCCGAGGGATCGTCGACGGTGGTAATCGTGTGCGCAACAGCGTCGTCGTTGACCAGACCGCACAAGCCGTCGGAGCAAAGAAGCAGCCTGTCACCCCTGCGCAGCTCGGCGAAGGTGAGGTCGACCTGCACGGCCTCGGTCGTTCCCAAAGCTTGCAGGATGATGTTCGAGTGCTCGAAGGCTTCGGCTTCCTCCACGGTCAGATGACCGGCTTCGATCAATTGATTGACCAGCGACTGGTCCTTGGTGATGCGTTTGACCTCCCCGTGTCGCAGCAGGTAGGCGCGGCTGTCACCCACTTGGGCCACGAACAGAACTTGATCCACGAGCCCCGCGACAGTGGCCGTGGTGCCCATCCCCTGGCGCGAGTGGTCCTCCTTCGCCGTCTGAAAAATACGCCGACCCGCGCGCTCCACCGTACTGATCAAGGCTTGGGCGAAAGCGTCTCGATCCTCGGACCCCTGAAGGTCGGAGAGCTCCTCAAAGACCGTGTCAACAGCGAGCTGGCTGGCGACTTCCCCTGCTGCAGCGCCCCCCATTCCGTCGCAAACCGCAAAGATCGATCCCCTGCTGCCCACATGGTCGACACAGGTCTGGTGCCTTGGGCTCCTCTTGCTCGTCGTGAGGTTGGCCATCAACAGATTGTCTTCGTTGTGCTCGCGGACCAATCCCACGGCCGTCGCTCCCGCGTAACGCAGCTCGATGCGCGCGGGAAGCCGGGAGGTCGACTCCGATGCCCTGTCGACTTCCGTTCGATCGAGCGGCGTCGTGTCCGAGGCATCGTCCGCATCGGGGGAATCCGACCCGGACGCTGCCGCGCTGCCTTCAGCCGCTTCGGGGGAGTCCGACCCGAACGCTGCCGAACTGCCGTCAACCTGCTCGGCACCAGCCGGCTCGGGCCCCTCGTTGACGCTCTGTGGCGACGCCGGCTCCAAGCTCGAAGGCGACTCGGCGCTCTCGGCTTCTTCCGGGGACGCGGGCGCCGCCTCGACGCTCGCGCCCGCTGCCTCCTTCGAGGACGAATCGCCGTCGTCGTCTGCCACGGAAACCTTGGTGGAGGCCCCCTCGCTGCCTTCGACCGGACCGGAGCGGGTATGCTCCGCCACTTCCTCGCTCACCCGGGCCGGTGTTGTCGAAGATGCCTCTTCACGCTCCCCAGCGTCACGAGGGGATGCCGTCTCACCGGCCGGCTCACCCGCCGCCGACGTAGACTCCGGCTCGGTGGGCTGCGGCGAGTTGTCGCTTTTGGGAGCGCTCATGATGGTCAGCGACCCTTGTCCGTTCCCGCTAGCTCACTGGCGGCGCCGAAGCACAGTACCTGCTGCCCTACACGGAGCTGGTCGCCAACACACAAGCGATGAGGCTGTGTGAGCCGCACCCAGGTGCCATTCGCGGAATCGAGGTCACGCAGCATGAACGAACCGGTGCCGACATCTCGACATAACGTCGCGTGCTGGCGGGACATGTAGGGGTCGTCCGCGAAAACGAAATCCGCGCGCTCGCGTCCCAGTACGGTCTCATCTCGGTGCAAGTAATAGACATCCCGCGCCGCTCCGTCCGCACTGCATTGCTCGAGTCTGCCTAAACGCGGCGCCGAAGGTGTGCCAAACACCATTACACCATGCTCCATCGCTGGTCCCAAGTGCCTGTCGTCCTCGGGTATTATCCCGAAGCGTAGCACCTGCTGGCCAATTAGGATCATGTCGCCGGTCTTCATGGCCACAGAATGTCGGATACGTACGTACACGCCGTTCGTGCTTCCAAGGTCGCGCAGATGGTAGGCTTGTTCGGCTCGCTCTATGCGAGCATGGCGGGAGGACAGGTAAGGGTCGCCAGGAAAGCGAATCGCTCCCCGATCCTTGCCGAGATCCATCTGTTCGGCGGCCAGCGCGTAGGTGGCGACGACCTCGCCGGCCTCGTTCACCAGGGCCAGCCCGGCATCCTCCGGGGCGGGCCCCGCCGCCGCCGGTGCCGAGGGCCCAAACGCTGCGGGCTGCAAGCTGGGTGGGCTCTCGGCGGCAGGGGACGCTGGGGGTGCTTGCGCCTGAAGCAACGGAATACCGCACTCGCGACAGTAGCCGAGCCCCGCACGGATCTCGGAGCCACACCTCGGGCAGGTAGCCAGCACGCTTCGAGACGCTCGTGACTTACCTGGCTTGGCGTGACCGCACCGGGGACAAGAGCCTGCCGCCGATGGTTGCTCCAAACCGCACGACACGCAAAACATCCGAGCTACATGGAACCCCCTGGTGCCCATTGCCGCAAGCCCCCCCGGGGCTTTTCCCGTGTCGACCCGTGAGGCCTCGGTGTCGCCGTGCGCTGCAGCTGATTGCAGCCGCAGACGAGCGGTACGCCTCGGGCGATTCCTGCGTGCGGGCTCGCCCGGAAAACCGCCTGAAGACCCGGCTTCCAGGAACCTGAACGGTTACACGCAACACCCTTGGCGCGCAGGGCCACCCCGCACACGCCCGGAGCGTCCAGCGATTGTTGACAACCTCAACGCTCCTATAGTAGGCGCCCCTTGATCCCCTGACGAGGTTGCAGCAATGGACATCTTCCTCGACAAGCGAGCAGTGCGACAGATTCGGCATTCCGCAGCTGACGCTATTGAGGACGGCGACACGGAGACGCTGCGCGAAGACATCGTGGAGGCGTTTTCGACAGAGCAGATCGACGAGATCGAGCGGCGCATCGACACCGATTTCGACGATTTCCTGTTCGATACGCTCGAGGAGTGGTCGGGCGACGAAGTGGGCGAGCTCTTCGAGCTACTGGAGGCGAGCCTGACCGAGATCGGCATCGACGTACGTTACAGCAACCCCGAGCTGGACGAGCAGGAGGAGGACGACGAGGACGAGGACGACGAGAGCGACCTGGAGGATACGGAAGACAACGAAGCCGTGGGAATGCTGGACAGCGACGACGAGTAGATAGCTCGAATAGCTGCTAGTTGCTGCTGGCGGCACCGGATATGGCCGAGCCCCCCATGAACAGCAGGCCGGCGAGGTCCTCGTCGCTGAAGCGGAACATCACGCCACCGAACATGTCTCGACCGTAGTGGTAGGGAATGCGCTGCCCGGTTAGGTCCGCGTGGTGCACCAGCAGATCGACGGGTGGATTGAGCACATCGTCGATGCCCGCATAGATATAGAGGTACTTGAAGAAGTTCAGCGCCGCGCGAAACTTCAGGCGTGGGAAGTGGTTGAACGTAGGCTCGTAGACGTCGGAGTGCACCCAGAGTCGGCCATCCAGGTAGCGCGCATCGACTCCGATGCCGCCCGCCGATTCCTTCACACCGATACGGAAGGTGTAGTTCTCGATCTTCTTTGCGAACTGCAAGGACCAGCGAAAGCGCCGGCTGATGCGGGTCGAAGAAAGCAAGGTGCCCGAGCCTGGGGCCAGCACGAGCTCTTCGGTGATCGTGCCGCGCGGATCATCAACGATCTCGATGTAGTAGAACTTGTCCGGTTGAGGGGCAAGCTCAAGAGAGAAGTAGGCCTTGGGGACGGCCCCGAGCACGTGCCACTCCGTACGCAGCCCCACGATGCTCTTGAGCCCGAAGGAGCCTCTGGAGAAGCGCACGAGGTCGTCGGTGAGGCTCTCTACGTTGTCGGCGATGTCGGGGTCGTTGATCAGCTTGCCCAGCGTGCCCTGTTGGCCATCGATCTTCTCCGCAACGGAAGCCGTGCCCGCAAGGGTGGAGTCGAGGTTGTCGAGGGCTCGGTCGAGGCGATCCAGCTTCTGCCGGACTGTGTCACCGGTCGACTCGATCTCGCCCCGCGTCACCTCGACGAGCTCCCGGAGGTCGACACTCACGAGCTCGGCGTTCTTGAGCGTGGCCAGCAGGGGTGCCTTGCCGCCGCCCGTCACTTCCGCCAGATCGCTGCCGATGCGCTCGAACGATGCTGCCGCGCGATTGACCCGATCGAGGATTTCCTCTACCAGCGCCTGGTTGTCGTGCACCAGCCTGTCGACGTTGTCGGCGATCCCCTTGATAGGTCCGTTAACCACGGAGCGCGTGTCGGCAAACAGGCCCCGGGCTTCCGCGACCGCGGCTTCCACGCGTGGGATGGCCTCGTTGACCTGCCTTATGAGGTCGTCGGTGCTCGCCGCCTCGATCACTGTGGTCAGCTCCTGCCCGGACTGAAGCCGGAGGTTTTTGCGCACGCCGCTCGATGACGGCGACTCGGGCGTGCCCGGATCGACATCCAGATAGTACTCTCCAAGCAGCGAGGAGGCTTTCTTGCGAATCACCGCGTTTTCATAGACGACCGCGTCCTTGTGCACGCGAAAGGTTAGCTGCGCGAAGCGGCCGTCCAGACGGCGTTCCACGATCTCTCCGACCGGCAGGCCGGCTATCACGACGCGCGAATTGATGGGCAGCCCGGTCGCGTCGCGGAATCTCGCCCGCAGCGAGTACCCGTCGGCACCAGAGGCCTGGGTGCTGATGGACTTGTACGCGCCGTATGCCACGGCAACCGCAGCCAGCACGAGCAACCCGATGCGCACACTGGAGGACACCTGCCTGTTCACGTCAAGCCCCCAACCCGAGTCGCAGACACGCCGGACATGGTGACAAAACGCCGCACGTACTCCTGACTGGTGGCCCGAAACGCACTGGGAACACCGGACTCGATGATGCGCCCCCCGTGGATCATCGCGATACGGTCAGCGATCCGGAAGACCGAAGCCATATCGTGCGAAATCACGACCGAGGTAACCCTGAACTGCTGTGCAACATTCATGATCATCCGGTCCACGTTGTGGGTTGCGATGGGATCCAGCCCCGTGGTCGGTTCGTCGTACAGCAGGATCTCCGGCTCCAGCACGAGCGCCCGTGCCAGACCGACCCGTTTGCGCATGCCGCCGGAGAGCTCCCCGGGATACATGTGCTGGGTTCCGCGGAGGTCGAGGGCGTCGAGACGGGCCATGACGATGGCGCGCATCTGATGGACAGTCAGCTTGCGCTCACGTTGCTCGAGCAGAGGAAACATGCAGTTGTCCATCACGGTCATGGAGTCGAACAACGCGGCCCACTGGAAGACCATGCCGAACCGACGGCGAAAATGCGCGAGCGCCTCGCCGCGAAGCGACCGCATCTCCACCCCGTCCACCCACACATGTCCTTCGCTGGCGGGCAGCAGGCCAATGAAATGCTTGACCAGCACGGACTTGCCCTGTCCCGAGCCTCCGATGATCACATTGACCTTGCCGCGCTCGATGTCCAGGTCGACGCCGCGCAGCACCTCGGGCCCATCCCTGGAAAACCGTTTGCGCAGACCCCGGACACGTATGTGCCAGCGGGGGTCGCGGCGCCCGTCGAATTCGTTTGTTGCGTCGTTAGCCCGCATTCAGCACCAACTGCGAGGCCAGAGGCCCAATCGCTCGAGTCCCATCACATGGCAAGCTGGGGCATGAAGGGGAGCATCAGATCCGTGATGAAATAATCCAGGATCAAGATGGTCACGGACCCGATCACCACGGCTCGCGTGGTGGCCATGCCCACGCCACGGCCACCGCCCGACGCTCGGTAGCCCTGAAAGCAGCCGATGAGCGAGAAGCACAGCCCGAACACAGCGGCCTTGATCACGCCCTGCACCAAGTGAATCGGCATCAACGAGGTGCGCAGATTGGACACGAACAGCCCGTGGTCCACGCCGTGCAGCTTGACGGCCACGAGGTACGCTCCGGCCATCCCGACCCCAAAGAAGATACAGGTCAGCACCGGCCCCATGATGACACCACCCACCACCCGAGGTGTGACGAGGTACTGCACAGGCGAGACCGCCATGGTTTCCAATGCGTCGATCTGCTCGCTGATCCGCATGGTACCGATCTCGGTCGCGATCCCGGATCCTGCCCTGCCTGCAAGCATGAGCGCTGTCAGCACGGGACCGAGCTCTGTGGACAGGCCCAGTCCCGCCGCGCTCCCCGCCATGGCTTCCATGCCAAAGCGCTTGAGCTGAAAGACCGCCTGCAGCGCGGTCACCATGCCCGTAAAGGCTCCAACCAGCGTGATGATCGGCAGGGAGCTGACGCCGATGTATTCGCAAGCGTCGAGAAACAGGTGCCGGCGAAAAGGGCGGCGAAACAACCAGCGTACGGCCCGTGCGAGCAGAATCAGGTGCTCCCCCAGGGAGCCCAGGAATCCGAGGAGCGGCGCAAACACCAGAACCACACCGCGAGCGATCTCGGCGCCGACGCTCCGCTCGCGACGGTCTTGCTTCCGGTCGTCGCTGGCGCCCTGGTTGCCCAAGCGATCTCCGGGGCCCTAGGGCCCCTCCCAGAATAACTCGATCGGCTGCGGCCGTGCAGGGCGGCGTGCTCGCGGCTTTCGTCCTCGCAAAAATCCTCGCAACAGCGCTGCTATTCCTGCGGTTTTTCCTTCGGGCGCGCCGGCGAATCGCATCCACCCTGCACGGCCGGTCTCGACCAGCTACTCTGGGACGGGGCCTTGTTGGAAGGCACCCAAACGTGTCAGGGCCGCTCCCGGCCGGAATCCAGCTCGTTCATGGCTGCGGCCTCCCGTTGCTCGAAGGCAGCCTCGCGGCTCCGGATCCGGGCCGCATTGTGCTGGTGCAGCCCATCAACCTCGAGCAGGGTCGCATGGGCCAGGGAAAGCAAATCTCCAAGCTCGTCCTTCAGGCCAGGCTGCTCGGTGGTAACTCGCTCAAGCCGATTCACAGCCTGGCGCGCCCTCGCAATTGCATCCAGCGTTTGGTCGCATTCGGCTAGGCGTCGCGACTGCTCCAACATCCGCTGGCACTGCGCCTTTATCGCCCCTGCGTCCACGTTCTCAGCACTCCTTGTCGGGTAAGGGCCCGCGGAAGATAATTCGTGTGTTTCGGTGAGGGCTGGGCGCCACTGGCGAGGCGCGACTACGAGCGGGTCCCAAGACACGCTACCCTCCCGGTGGGCCTTTATCAAGCCTCGCTCGACCCGCTAGACTCTGCTGCCCGGCTCGGACAGGATAGGAATTCGTCGTGCTGCAAAAAGCTTCTCCCTCGACTCAGGCTACCGGTGTCTCGACGCGCGCTGCCAGCGTACTGTCATGGGCCGGCCTTGTCTCCACCCGGCAGCCGTCGCTGCTCGACGACCCGCCCGCAACGCTGGGCCCAGACGAGATCGCCGCGCTCCCCGTGACACAGTTGCGGCAGGGAATGGGTGAGTTGCTGTTGGGCCGCTACGCCCAACACGGGCTTGAGGCGCTGCTCTACACGGGCATTTTGAAGGTGTGGTTGCCCGAGGTCCACGCACTGGTGGGATTCGGCGACGGCGAATGGCGTCACAAGGACGTGTGGAAGCACACCAAGCAGGTCGTATGGCAGTCCGTGCCGCGCCTCGCGGTACGCTGGGGTGCGTTACTCCATGATGTGGGAAAGGTGCACACCCGCTCGATCGACGAGCGCGGCCAAGTGCATTTCTTCGGACACAGCGAGGTGGGTGCGGCCATGTTCAGACGCCGCATCGGACCACGACTGCAGCTGCCAACCGAGCTTCACCAGCGCGTCCACTTCCTGATCCTGCATCATCTCCGGGCAAGCCAGTACGACGGCACCTGGACGGACTCGGCCGTCAGACGATTCTACAAGGAGATGGGAAGCGGCCTCAAGGACCTGCTCGATTTGAGCCGCGCCGACATCACGACCAAGCGCGTGGAGAAGCGCAGGCGCGGGCTGCGACAGATCAGCGAGCTGTCGCGCCGCATTGCCGATCTCATCAAGCGGGATTCGATCGTTCCTCCGCTGCCCAAGGGCCTGGGGACGGCCATCGGAGAGCGCTTCGGCATTCCGCCGTCCAAGCGGATCGGTGACCTGCGGCGCTGGTTGGAGCAAGAGGTGGAAGCGGGCAGGATCGAGCCGCACAAGGGAGTCGGCTACTACCTGGCGGTGTTGGTCGAGCACGGCGAAGTGCTGTGTCTCGAGTAGATCGCGCGCAACAGTGCGGGGATGGTGCTCAAGTCGAAGACCAGGGCAAGCACGACCGTGAGCGCAACCAGCATTCCGAAACGTTGCGTGCTCACGAGCTCGCTGCCGAGCACGCACATGAATCCCACCGAAAGGACGAGGCTCGTCGCCAGCATGGCGCGCCCGGTGTGGCGGAATGCGTGCCGTAGGGCGGCCTCGACGTCACCCGTGCGCTCGTAGCGCACCTTGAACTGATGCAGGAAGTGGATGGTATCGTCCACGACGATCCCGATGGCCACCGAGCCAAGCAAGAGGGTGTTGGCGTCCAGGGGAATACCGGAAAAGCCCATGTACCCCATGACCATGACGACCGGCGTGAGGTTGGGAAGCATCGATAACATGCCAATCTTCAAGTCCCGCAGCAGCAACACCATCAGCAGTGTGATGACGATCGCGGCGGTACCGAAGCTGCGAACCAGGTCCATCAGCAGCTTCGAGACCAGCGTTACGGCGACGTAGGCGCTGCCGGTAAGGCGCGCCGTTGCCACGCCGCCCATGTGACGTTCAAGGCCCTGCCGCACGTGCGACAGCAGAGGCAAGTAGCTCAACGCGTCGCTCCATCTCACGCGCACGCTCAGCAACGCCCTGGTCATGTCGATGGTGGCGAGCTGTCGGAGCGTCTGGGGGCTTGCCTGCTCGAACAGCGTGATCATGTCGCGTACGCCGCGCTCGCTATCCGGAACGCGGTAGTAGCGAGCGTCGCCCCCGTGAACCGCCTGAAAGCTCTCGCGTATCGGATCCAGCAGACTCGTCACACCGCGCACCATGCCCCGTCGAGCACCGGGATCATCGAGTTCTTGCACGTGCGCCTCGAGTCGAGCAAGCGCGTCCAAGGCCTCGCGCCGGGCCAGGGTCTCGCCATCCTTGGCGCTCACCAGCACGGTGAGGTTGCCGGTACCCCCCACCGTCCGTTCAAAAAGCTCCAGCGTTTGGCGCACTGGATGTGAGTCTGGAAACCAGTCCAGGCTGTCGTGATGGATGCGCAGCCGTGACACGCCGACGACGGCAAGGACGCCGAGAGGCACACAGCATACGAGGACGCTGTTTCGCCTGATGTGGCTGACGCCCCCCGGGTACGGCACCGGTGCCGACAGCGCATTGAAACCCTGAAGCACGCGATCCATCCAGCCGCTACCCTCGAGATCCACGCGGTAGCCCAGCGTACTGGTGCGATTGAAGCTCAGCATGGCCGGCAAGAAGACGATCGAGTTGATCAGCGCCGCGGTCACACCGAGCGCACCGAAGGTTCCCATCTGCTGGATAGCCGTCAGCGTCGCGAAACGAAAGCTGAGCAGGCCAACGACGGTCGTCAATGTCGTCAGGAACACGGGCATGCCCGTGGTGGACAGTGCGTGTACCAGGGCCCCGTGGGCCGGTATTCCTCGAGCCATGGCCGTCCGATACGCAGACTGAACATGGATGGTGTCGCCCAAGCCTACACAGCCGATGAACGCGGGCAGGATCGTGGTGACCATGGTGATGGGCGTCCCGGTTGCAGCCATCAACCCCACAGTCCAGATCTCGGCCTGCCAAACGACCAGCACGGGCGCAAACACGCCCAGAGCATGACGGAACAGCACGAACAGAATCAGCACCATTGCGATCGACGTCAGTGCCAGCATGCTCGCTGCGTCCGACAGCATCAGCGTGTGCAGTGCCCTGCGGACAGCGGGGCTGCCCGTTACATGCACGCGGAATCCCGCCCGATCGTGTTGTTGTGCCGTCGTCGCGAGCGCCTGCACCACAGCGCCTTGTTCTTGCTCTTCGAGCTGAACCATGCGCACGACGATGATGGAGTACGCGCCGTTCACGTCGACCAGTCGCCCCGCGAGCTTGCGGTCCGCCGGCCTGCAGCGTGCTTCATCTTCGAACCGAACCGGCCTATCCGCGGCCAAGCGCCCGGCTTGCTCGGAGGACCCGGCCGCTTGCGTCCCGCGATGCGGCGAAGCGCGTCGCTTGTCGAGCCGACCGGACATGCGTTCCCCAATCGATGGAGCGGCTGGAAGCAGACCGGTACAGGCCCGGATCCGATCCCGTATACGGGCTAGCTCGTCAGCTTCGGGCAGTCGCTCGAACAGGCCTTTGATACGGAGTGCGCCAGCCTGCCAAACGGTCTGGCGGTAGTTGATCAGGCTCAGCACTTCGTCGATGGCAGTGCCGCCCTCTTCGTCCTCCCAGCCCTGGCCGCCGGGCTCGTCACCGAAGCTCTGGAAGTCGTGGTCGCCCGCGAGAACGTGCGTCGTTTCCCTCCCATCAAGACCCTTCGGATCGATCGGATCGACAGGAAGCTCGAGTTGTTCGATCTGGCGATGGAGCGCCGTCAACCGCTCGAGGTAGGGCAGGCTGAAGACATCGCCCTGTACCAGCACTTGAAGCAGGACATCGTTGCCGAAGTCACGGCGCACCTCCTGCAGCGTGCCGATCGAGAGCTCCTCGCTGGACAGGAAGTTCTCGTCCGTCGTGTCCATGCGCAGCTTGTCGGCAGCCTGCAGAGCCATGACCAGCGTCGTACCCAAGGTCAGCGTGATGCACAGACCTCGGCGCCTCAGCACGAACCCGGCCCAGCGCTCGAAAAACGGGCTGCCCTGCGCGTCAGCTCGCATCGGTTAGGGCCTCGGACGTCGCTGGCAAGGCGCGACGACGGGGAATACTGCGGGTGTTTCTGGGAGGAGCAACACAGCCAGCGGCGCCTGCCCTCCGGGCACTACTGCGACCTGGGACGCGCTGCCTTGCCCCCTCGCACGGTCAACACGGGTCGCTCGGCGGAGCGGACAACCCGTTCCGCCACACTTCCCATGACGAGGTGAGCAAGCCCTGTCCGGCCGTGGGTGCCCATCACGATCAGCTGCGCCTCGAGCACATTGGCGAGCCGATTGATCTCCACATGCGGAGTACCTTCGACCAAATGATGGTGCAGCTTCACTGGTGCGTCGCGAAAGCGCATAAGGAAGGTGTTGAGCTCCTTTTGAGCAGCCTCCAGAATGCGTGTGGTCCAGGCTGCGCCCGGCAACAAGGCTCCATCGGGGAAGGCATAGGCGGGCAGCTGGTAGACATGAAGCACGTGGACCTCAGCGCCTAGCCTGCTGGCGAGGTCGACCGCATAGCGGAACGATTCGTCCGACGCCTGCGAGAAATCCACAGGGCACAGTATGTGTTGTGTTGGCTCCATGGTTCGATTCAGCCCTGCGGTTCGATTCCACTACGTCTCGGCCAGCATGGAATGCATCGAGCGCAGGATATCAACGTAGCTCACGATACCCAGCAGGTCGCCGGTGCCCGCGTCGACGACCGGGACCGCGCCCACCTTGTGCTCGAGCATCAGCTCGATGATCTCTTCCACGTTGCTGTCAGGGAATACCCGCACGACGTCCGGTGACATGAGCGACGAAATCGGAGCATGGTAGCGCTCCTTCACGTTCTGCAGCGTCTCCTCGTCCACAAGCCGAGGCATGTGGACGCTCCTGAGATCCCGATCGCTGATGATGCCAACCAGCTCGGTGCCCTGAACCACCGGCAGGTGTCGGATCTCCATGTCCTGCAGCACTTCGCAGGTGTCGGCCACCGTGTTGGTGGCCCGAATGGTGACCGGGTTCTCCGTCATGATGTCCTGGGCGATCATGTGTTCTCCTGTCGTGTTGCTGGAAGCGCCGGGTTGCCACTGCCATTTTCGAGGACGAAAGCCGCGAGCGCGCTGACCTGCACGGCCGCAACCGATCGAGTTATTCTTGGATGGGCTCCAGTCAGACAGAGCACTAGCAGGCGGATCCTCCTAGCGGCAACCAGCAAGGCCTGTGCCGTCCCCGCGCGAGGTCCGTGGGCCGCAAGCACCGCACCCACCGCTGGCGCCCGAGAACGCCCGGCTGCGAACGCACCAGCCTCTGGCGCGCAGTTTTTGCGAGGGCACACCACCAACACGACAGCATTGCGCAATCCGCCCGAACTGTCGTCGATCGCTCGTCTTGATGAGCTTGAGCAGCATCGAGACGGCCTGTTCGACTTTACCGAGCGCGCCGGCCATCACGTGTTCCAGGCAAGGACAGGGGCAAGGACAGGGGCAAGGGCAGGGGCCGGGAAAGGACGGTCGAACCTTGTAGAGGCGGTGGCCTACCGGAATCGAGTTATTCCGGTACGGATCCGCACTGGTATAGGCTTTGCTGACACTCTTGGGAAACGTCCAGTAGAATGCTCCGGCACGACAGGCGCGGTCGCGACACGGAAGGAGGCGAGGCATGCACAAACGCTTGTCCGAGTTCATGACCACCGAGATGGTCACACTCCACCCGGAGGACAATCTCAACGACGTGGCCGAAAACATGGACCGCTACCACCTGCGCCACATACCGGTTGTGGATGGATCGCGCCTGGTCGGGCTCGTGAGTCACCGCGATCTGCTTCGTTTTGCTGCGAGCTCGCTCGACCGCTCCCCCGCTACCCAGAGCCGAGACGCACGCATCCGCGAGGCGACCTTTGTCGAGGAGATCATGACGCACCATGTGGAGACTGCCAGCCCAGACAGATCGGCCGCGGAGGCGGCAAGGATCCTGGTGGAGGCCAGGTTCGGCTGCCTGCCGGTTGTCGACTCGAACCACAACCTCTTGGGGATCGTCACGGAGCACGACCTCTTGAAGCTGCTCGTGGGGCTGCTGGATAGCTAGTCTCCGTTTCGGCACTTTTGGTGAGTGAGGAGATACGCATGACGGTGCAACACATCATGGTCGCATTCGATTTCTCGGAGCCCTCCCGCCAGGCGCTGAGTGTCGCTCGCCGTCTGCAAGAGGCGCTCGGCGCGAAGGTGGATGTCGTTCACGTCCACTACGATCCCTTCGAAGGTTACAAGCACATGCCCCAAGGGTCACTCTGGGGCACCCCTACGCAGTTCGAGGCGTACATGACCGGTTTGCGGTCCCTGCTGGACAAGGCCGTGGACGACGCCTTTGGCGATGAAGCCCCCAACGTGACGCGAACTATCCTGTCCGGCCAGCCGCCCGACGAGATTCTGAAAGCCAGCAAGGCGCAGGGGACTGATCTCATCTGTGTGGGTACGACCGGCAAGCGCGCCATGGAGCGAGCGCTGCTGGGCAGTGTGGCCGAAAAGCTGGTCCGAGCCTCCCACGTGCCGGTGCTCACGGTGCGTTCGGGCTGAACTGGACTGCGGGCCGAGAGTACCGGGTTGAGCAACTGGAGGGGATTGCAGAAACTGTGCAGCGACGTGCTCTGGTCAACATTTTGGTGGAACTTCGACGAGTGGCGAACCAGAATGCTACCTTTCGTGTTGCCAAATCGTTGCAGCCCGCCCCATGTTGCGATGCTAACTAGTGCCACTGGCACTAACTAGCAGTCGGCTAGCCCTGTAGCGGGAGCAGGTGCGCCTCAGAAAACTCTATGTCGAAGCAGCCGAAGCCCTCGGGCGGGCGCGAAGCCGGTGATGCACCGGCAGTGCCCCCCAAGCAGCGTCCGGGCTCGAGGGATTCGTCTTCCGGCGAGTCAGACGGAGAGGCCGGCGACCGGACCGAGATCGCCGCTCGGTCGGTACCGGGCCGCCCGAGCGAGCCGGCCTCACCCGCGAGGCCGGTCCCATCGACGGATCCAGTCACTCCAGGCGCCAGGCACGGCGCGCGAGCGGTCGATCGCTTCGTGGGCGCGTTGTTCGACGATCGCTTCGAAATCCTCGAACGCGTGGCCCAGGGCTCGGTGGGATGCATCTATCGGGCTCGCCAGAAGCCCCTCGGTCGGATCGTGGCGCTCAAGATCCTGGATCCCCGACACACGGTTCACGATGCCGTCTTCGAGGAACGCTTCGTCTTGGAGGCCTCGACCGCCTCACGCCTGACGCACCCCAACACGGTGACGGTCTTCGACTACGGCTGCACGGACGAAGACGTGTGTTTCATCGCCATGGAGTGGGTGGACGGCCGCACCTTGCAGGATGCGCTGAACGAGGAGCAATCGCTGCCGCCGGGCCGTGCAGTGCATATCGCAATGCAGGTGTGCCGCTCACTACGGGAAGCCCATCTGCTGGGCCTGGTGCACCGTGACCTCAAGCCGGCCAACATCATGTTGACCGCCCACGGGGATGAGGCCGACTACGTGAAAGTGCTGGACTTCGGTCTAGTGCGGGACTTGGCCGCGCCGGAGCGGATCACGCGCAAGGGCCTCATCATGGGCTCGCCCAAGTACATGGCGCCCGAACAGATTCGCAACGCGACCATCGATGGCCGCACGGACATCTACGCTGTAGGCGCGCTGATGTACCGCATGCTTCGTGGACGCGCGCCCTTCGTAAGGCAAAGCGATATCGACACCATGATGGCGCACCTACGCGATCCCGTACCGTCCCTGGCCCCAGGTGACGAGCCAGGTACGGGGCCACACATTCCTCGGCGTTTGGCCGAGATCGTCACCCGCTGCCTGGCAAAACGGCCGGAGGAACGCTTCGGTACGATCGATGAGCTGTTGGCCGCCCTCAAGACGGTGGCTTCCTCGGTCGGGCTGCCCGTAGCGTCGCGGCCATCGCTCATCAGTGCCCCCGTGGCGGCGCTCGTGCCCGCGCTGCCGGCCGAGCTCGCCGCCGCCGTATCCGCGCAGCCACCGCGCCGCCCGTGGGCGTTGCGTGCTGCGGTTGTGTTGTGTTCGGGCATCGTACTCGGCGGTGCGGGTCACGTGCTGATGCAGGACCGAGCCTGGCCTGAAGGTGCTCGAGAGCTACTGGGTCGTTTGATCGACGAGCAGCCTCCTGAAGAAGTCGACGAGCAGCCTCCTGAAGTCCAGCGCGGCGCTGCTCCAACGCCTGCAGCGGCGCAATTCCCCGCAGTGACGCAATTCCCTGCAGTGACGCAATCCCCCGCGGCGGAGCAAACCAATGTCACCGCGGAGCAAACCAATGTCACGCAGTCGCGGTCGACGGCGCATCCATCCGAGCTCCCCGGGGCCGCAGGCCCTGGAGCCGGCAACCCCGAGTCGTTCGAGCTTGTAGCCGCGACGGAGTCCACGTACCTGCCCGGAGCGCCGCAAGCTGTTCAGGGCTCCACGCAAGCCAGGCTCGCTGCGTCCGCCCTGCAGCGTGAACGTGCCCCCACGCAGCGCGAGACGCGAGGCGTACGGGCAACCGTTCGACGCGCGAAGCCAAGAAGGGGGGCTATCGGTGCCGGACGCTCTGCGGGCGCCGCACGCAAGAGCGGCAAAGCACCCGGCGCGCCACCGGAACCTTGCTCGGATGGCAGCAATGTGCCGGCGGCGAGCCCAAGCACCGGCGAGTCGCACACGAAGCCCATAGCGCTCAAAGCAAAAACCGCGCCCGCCAGGACCGTCAAGCCGACGCTCGAGCCTGTGTCTGCCCGCCCGCGGAAAGACCGGAGGCAAGACGCCGAGACGCCCGCGCGTCGAGACCGCGTGCACCCGAGGGTGCAATTGAGGCGGCTGGTGGTCTCGGGGCCCATTCCCGCAAACGTCATCCGCCGAGCGCTACGGCGGATGCTCGGCGCCTTCTCGCGCTGCTATGCAGCGTCGGCTCGGCTCACCGGTCGTCGTCCGGACCAGGATGTGACGGTCTCGCTCTACATCGGCCAGGACGGGCGGGTGCACGAAGCAACCGCCACCGGGGCAAGCCTCGAGCGTCTCGACGATTGCGTCCAGCAACAGACCGGCCGCGTGGTGTCTCGGCAACCACCGGACGTCGGGCTGGCCCGCGCCGAATTCGTCCTACTTTTTCGATTTCCGGACCGACCCATCTTGGACCGACCCAGACCCTGACGCGTCCAGCAGTCGACACGAGCTCGACGCCCGATCGAAGCAGAGCACACGGGCGCGGTCCCAAAACAGGCGTCGTGAGGCTCTTCGCCATGAGGCTGCTCCTTGTCGCGGTAGGAAAGATCAAGCGCCCGGGCTTGCGGGCGGAGCTCGACCTGTACTTGAAGCGCATCCGCCGTTATGCACCGTGCAGGGAGCTCGAGCTGAAGAACGGCAACGCCCGTGACATCGAGGAGCGCATCCGCCGGTTGCTGCCAGCGCGATCGCATACGGTGGTCCTCGACGTGAAGGGGCAGCTATGGTCGAGCCACGAGCTGGCAGGGTACCTGGACCGCTGCCGGCAGGGGGCGGTCGGCACCCTCGTGTTGCTTGTAGGGGGAGCAGACGGGCTGCCGGCCTCCCTGGTTGCAGCCGCACAGCTTCGGCTGTCGCTCTCACGCCTGACGTTGCCCCATCGGCTTGCTCGAGTCGTCCTGGCGGAGCAACTGTACCGGGCATTCACCATCATCCACAACGAGCCCTACAACCACTAGCGCTCCAAGCAGGCCAGGGCGCGCGTGGTTTGAGCGAGGCACCTCGAGTGATCCGGTTTGTGAGGTAGCCTCGGCGATCACGTTTCATAAACGAAATACCTGTCGCCACAGCAGGATCCCTGCGTTTCACTCTTGAAAGGTTCGGCCCAACCCATCTGGACAGATGTACATGCTTTGTGTCGAAAACGCGTGTGATTTCAAGCTCGGCAGATCTTGGCAGGCTCCTTGCTTTATAGCCCGACACAGACGGAGGCCACATAAACGGCGTGCTCCCCCCTGCGCCAAGTGTCTCCGTTCTCGTCCCCCCTTCCCCAACGGCAGCTCCCTGAAGGTTCTCCCCCCCTTCGAGCTGCCGTTTTTAATTCTCGGCCAGTATATCAAGCAACCTCTCGAGCAACCTGATCGAGCAACCTGACGCGCAGGTGGCCGACAATCGTTGCATGCGCTGGCTTGTTACGGGGCTGAGCAGCCTGCTGGCTCCAAGGCTATGCCCTGGGTGCGATCAGCCCGTGCAGGAGCTTGTAGGGTGTGGCCGGTCGAGCTTCTGCCAGGCCTGTGCACTGCTATTGGAGCCTTGCCACCGCTGTCACCAGCCGCCAGCCAAATCGGCGGCGCTGTACCAGTACGGCGGCCCCCTCGCCGAAGGCTTGCGGCGGTTCAAGTACCGTGCCCGCAGTGATCTGGGACGGCCGCTGGCCGAGCTCCTGATCGCGTCTGCCGCTGTCTACCGCGACCGCGTGGACGCGATCGTGCCGGTGCCTTTGCATCCTCGCGACCTGCGCGAACGTGGCTTCAACCAGGCCGTCACGCTGGCCGCGCCGCTTGCGCGCCGTCTTGGCGTTCCGATGCTAGTGGATCAGCTGCACCGCATCCGCCACACGGCTGGCCAGGCCACACTGCCGCGTGCCGATCGGGCCGCAAACGTCAACGGTGCCTTCGCGTACCGAGGCGCGCTCGTGGGGCGTACGGCGTTGCTTGTCGATGACGTCCGAACCACCGGTGCCACCCTGGCCGCCGCAGGCGAAGCACTCCTTCAAGGTGGCTACGCCCACGTGATGAGCCTTGCGCTCGCCCGCGCCGATTCGGGCTAGCCAGAGCCTAACTCGGGGCGCGAGCGCAACCGCTCCAGCACTGGTTGGCTGCACACTGAGCGGCGTGTTAAGGCGTCGGGTCAAGATAGCCTTCCCGTTTTGACTCCGAGCCAGCAAAGCTATCTTGACCCGACGCCCAAGGACTTCGCTTCGCCATGAACAAAGGCGCTCACGGCAAGGCGGCGGCTTCGCCGCTCATGCTGGTCTGCAGCAACGGCAGGGCGATGCACCGCTACCATATCCTAGACCGGCTGGAATGCGGGCTCGTGCTGCTGGGCTCCGAGGTCAAGAGCCTGCGGGCGCGGCAGGCGAACCTGGAAGGCGCGTTCGCAACCGTGGACGCCGGCGAGCTGTACCTGAACGGCATGTACATCGCTCCCTATAGCCAAGCCACGCACTTCGGCCACGAGCCCAAGCGCAAGCGCAAGCTGCTTGCCCGGCGAGCAGAGATCGAGCGTCTGATGGGCAAGCTGGCCATTCGCGGCTACACCCTGGTGCCGCTGCGCGTCTACTTCAAGCGTGGCCGCGCCAAGGTCGAGCTCGGCCTCGGCAAGGGCAAACGCGTGGGCGACAAGCGGCAGAGCATTCGCCGCGAGCTCGACCGGCGGGAAGCAAGGGACGCGGTACAGCGAGCGAGGAAGTAGCGTGGCGGACGTCAAGGTTCGGGTTGCAGGCGGCAAACAGGGTCAGGCCCTCGGGCTCGAAGGGGAGTTGCTGACGCTCGCGCTGCCTTCGGCCCAACCACCGGGCAAGCCTCTCGAGCTGGTCTGCCAGCTGCCCGAAGGCAGCGTGCGACTCAGCGCGCGCACCGTCGGCAGCAAGCGCCAGCAAGATGGCTCCTTTCGGGTACGCGTGCGCCTCGTCTGCCTGCGCCGCCAAGTGCGTCAAGCGCTGCAAGCGGCCCTCGTGGACCCGCATTGCTGCGCGCGATGACACCTGCCTGCTCCGGGGGGCGAACCCATGACGGCGTTCCGGTGCGGTGTTGTGCGGTTGTGCGGCTATTGACACCTGCAGAGGTGCGTACTAGAGGCTCCCACTAGGCGTGATCGAAGGCGACACCAGCGTTTTCACGACCCGAGGCGAGGCGCTCTTGGCTTGGGCGCGCAAGTATTCGCTATTTCAGTACCCTTTCGCCACGGCCTGCTGCGCAATGGAGTTCATGGCGACCGTGGCTCCGCGCTACGATATCGCCCGTTTCGGTGCCGAAGCACCCCGCTTCAGCCCGCGTCAATCCGACGTGCTGTGGGTGGTAGGGACCATCAGCCAGCGCCAGGCCCCCGCGCTTCGACGCATATACGACCAGATGGCGGATCCGAAGTGGGTCATCGCATTCGGCACCTGCGCCTCATGTGGGGGCTTCTACGACAACTACGCGACCGTGCCAGGCATCGACAAGATCGTGCCCACCGATATCTACGTCCCCGGGTGCCCTCCTCGCCCCGAAGCCGTGCTCGATGGTCTGATGTTG
>JAKSBK010000577.1 GCA_022361155.1 Pseudomonadota bacterium | reverse complement strand
GTACGTAATCACGGATACAGGACACTAGCAGGTCATGCCGGCAGTCCGATCCGGGGTTGTCCACCAGCCCCGGAGATGGGTGAGGGGCCGACCGCATCACGATCGACATCGATAGTCGCGGCCCAACCGGCGCCTGGCCACGCCCGCATCAGCCCCGTCAAGCCGGGTCGACCCGTCACGACCCGTCACGCTACCTGGAGCCACCTGGAGCCCACACGCTCTTGCAGTCTTGTTTGTCCTGTGCGCTGTGCGCTGTGCGCTGTCCTGTGCGCCCACACGCTCTTGCAGTCTTGTTTGTCCTGTGCGCCTCAGGCTGTCGCAATACCTACTGGCCGTCGGGTCCCAACCGCCAAAGCAGGATGTCGTCGAAGTGGACCACCTCGGCCGCGGCGTGCAGGGTCACGCCAGACATGAAGCTCGCGGAACCGTTGAAACTGCCCACGCCCACCACGGCGCCGTCGTTGGGATCGACCGCGAGCCCATGGAGCTGGTTTTCGCCGTGACCGCCCATGCCACCCAACGCCCGGGCCCAGCGCAGCTGGCCGTCGAGGCCGTACTGGGCGACCGCGTGGGAGCTATCGTGGAGCGCCGCAACCGTCATCTGCTGGCTGGGAGGCTGCCCGAAAACCGCCGTCTCCGCGATCGTGCCGCCCACGTACAGGCTGCCGCTGGGCTCGTGCACCACGATCGACTGCCCGGCATCCCTGCCTGGGCCTCCGGCCTGCTGGACCCATTGCAAGCTTCCATCGACCCCATATTTGGCGACGAACAAGTCGACCTCGAATTCGCCCCCGGCTTGGACCATCAGATCGGTCGGGGTGGGGGCACACGGCGGCGGGGGAACTGGCGGCGGGGCAGGGGGCAGCGGAGGCTGACCAATGGCGACGGCCTGCTGGCGGAACCATGCGCACCCCTGGAACAGCCCGGTCACATACAGGTTGCCGGTACTATCGTGGGTTACGCCCATGCCGCGGGCTTCCGCGTTCGGAAAGCCGGCGTGGGTCGCCCACAGCACCCGTCCTTGCGGGTCGTAGCGCACCATCACCATGTCGAAGCCGTGCTCGCCCCCGTACGGAGGCACCACGACCTCCCGGCCGTCGCTGCCGGTGAAGTGCTCATCAGCCGCGCCGCCCAAGCTACCGACCACAACCACGCTGCCATCCGGCTCCACGGTCACCGCATTGCCCACACCCGCATCTTGCTGTCCCCCGGCATCATCCAGCCACAAGATCGTGCCATCGCGGGTCAGCTCGACCGTGAACATGTCGCTGTTGCCGTGGGACTCGATGCTGCGGCCGCCCCAGTTGAGGCCACCCACGAACACGCCGGTGGCCACGATGTTGTGGCTCTGTGGGTCGATGGCGACGCCATGGACATCGGCCAGCGCGTTGCCTTTTTCGTTGTCTGGAGTGACCTCGGCGGCTTGGGCCCAGAGCACGTTGCCCTGGTTGTCGTACTCCGCCACGAACAGGTTCAAGTGGGCGGAGGCCAAGGTGTGCTGGGGGCTAAACACGGCCATGCCGCGGAAGTCGCCGGCGATCACCACACTCTGGCCGTCGGGGTCGACGGCAATCGAGCGCACTTCGCCGCCTAAGCCAACGCCGACCGCGGTGCGCACCCACTCCAGCGAGCCGTCGCTGCGGTACTTGGCGATGCCTGGATCGTGCTGCGAACCGACGACCACCCCCACGTCCTCGAACATGGCCGTGGCCGCCTGTTGGTGCGACAGCCCATAACAGCCCGCCAGCTGGGGCAGCTCCTCAGGCGTTGGCCCGCCGATCGAAAACCCGAGATAGATGTTGCCCTGGCCGTCCACGGCCACCGCATGTCCGTCATCCCGGAACATGGTACCGACGCAGCGGGCCCAGCTGGCCGGCGTCCCCACGCCCTCCCGCGCGCAGGTCATCGGTGGTTGCTGGGGCGGAAAATCGCCGCACACGTTCTGGTTGCCTGCGTTGTTTCCACCGCAAGCCGGAGCCGCCAGAAGTACGGCCACCAGAAGCACAGCCGCGAGAAATGGAGCCGCCAGCAGCGGCCGCAAACGAGGAAAAGAAGCAAGTCGATAGCGCGTCACCGCAGCCTCCGTTTAAGCGCATCCAGCACGCGCTGGGACCGGAGCCTGGACTGCGCGCCGCGCCAACAGGGCGTTGGATGAAGCCGAGACGTAGGACCGCTTGGGGCAGCTAGCGCCCGCGCCGCGGTCCCGGTGTGTCAAATCCGTTGTACCTCGTAGCACGCGCGTTGCACACGCTCAATCCGCGCCCACGGTTCCAAATCACCAAGGTCGCCAGGAGCACCGCACGCAACACACCTGCGCGCGCTCGCCCGCATCGGTCACCAGCGTCCGGCCCAAACGACCGATCCGCCCGCGCAATCGTCTGAAGCAACGATGCCAGAGACACGCGCGCCCCGGAACGGGCCCAGCTGTTCGCATGGGCGTTCCGAGGCGCACTCTCCTGGTCTGCGGTGGTACTAGAGTATTTCGAGGTCGCCGCCGTCGATCTCTAGCCGCTCGCCCCGGTGTACCAGCACCACGCGTTCTGGCCCGCTCACCCCGTAAGGCAAGGTGAACGCGATCCGCTCGGCGTCGCCGTCCTCATCCGCGACGGCGCTGACCGCGAGCCGCTGGCTGGCGCGGCCGTTGACCCAAACCTGGGCGTACGAGTCGGGCATCATCCCGTGGGGCTCCATCGAATCGCCGGCGAACTCAAGCCAGCGCAGCTTTCGGCCGGGCTTGCCGCCGATGGCGGAGTATGTAACCACGGTCCGGAGCCCACTGCTCTCCAGCTCTGGACTGGTAGGAGTAGAGCCAAGGCGCTTGGTGATCATCTTGAGCACGGGGTGGATCTGCTTCGAGGTCCAGTCCGTCGCCCAGCGTGGACGGCAGTAGCCCATGTAGTCGCTGTTCATGCCGTCGTTGTGGAAGAACGCGCCTGTGCGCAAGCGGTAGCCCTGAGAGCCGAGATCACGTTCGCGGTAGGGATTCGGGGCTCCGCCGGTCGCGCCACAATGGTCCGGGTGCGGCCGCTCCAACAAGTGACCGAACTCATGCGTGACCGAAAAGTCGGTCTTGCCATTGATCTCGGGCTTGTAGTCGTAGTAGCCTACCCAATTCAGGGCGTTCCTCCAGCAAGGGGTGTTAAAACCGGTGTTGCGTCCCCTGGCCGTGCCACCCCAGCTTTGGCTCACGTTCTTGAACTTCGTCTTGCTCAGGATGGCCTGGTAGAGCACCCCGACCTTGCTGCCGTCCTTCTTGCACATCGCCTCCAGGGCTGGGAAGACGGCATCTTTTACTCCAGTCTTGTCCAGTGATGTGGTCAGGCCTCTGATCTTCGTGGGTGGCTTGACGACCATGTTGACCTTCTGGACCGGGTGCGTATCGAACAGATCGTCCTCGAGCGCCATCACGTTCTCGGGCGCGTGCGCGGGTACTTCACCGGCGGCCTTCACCGGCACGATCACCACGGTGAGCTCGGACGGCTCGTCGTCCACGTCCCTGACCGGGATGGTACCGGTCATGGGCAGACGCGGCGCCGGTGTCGGCGCGCCACCCGGCATGTCCTCGAACAGCTCGATGAAGAACTCCATGCCGGCCTTGACGTTGGCCGCCTCGACCTTCCAGTTGAAGGCTTCGGCTTCGGGTACCTGGCCGCTGTCGATAGGCTTGCTGGGCTTCTTGACCATCTTGGTGTCGCGATACTCGGTCATGCTCCCGTCGGCCTGTTGGATGGTCAGGATGCCGATCACGGATTTCATTCCGCCGCCGCTCAATTCCCAGTAGCCGCGGAAAAGGGCCGGGCGCCCACCGACGATGATGGCGTGGGGGGCCTTTTTGGCCGGCATTCCCTTGGTGACCAGCGGTATCGCGTTGCTCTGGTTGAGCTCGACGCGCGTGATCGTGACGCCCTGCGCGCCCACGGTCGGCTTCGGCATTGCCATCGGCCCCGTGCCTGCCGCGCCGATGCTGCCGCCTAGGCCACCCATCGGCAGGCCGCCTGCGCCACCCATCGGCAAGCCTCCGGCCGCGCCACCCATCGGCAAGCCTCCGGCCGCGCCGATTGTGCCCGCGACTGGCGCAACCGTCCCGGCCATCGGCTGAACGGCGCCTCCTGCGCCACCGACCCCGGGATTGGTGGTGCCGGCCATCATGCCGGTGGTGCCGCCGTCCGGCGGGATCGGGGTTCCAGCGGGCCCGCTCGGGGTTGAGTCCGAACCGCAGGCCACGGCCGCGAGTGCCGCCAAGCCGGAAATCCAAACGCTGCATACGCTTGCTTTTGCAGGTCGCTTTACTAGGGAAGGCACCATGAGCTCCTCGCATTCGGTAATTGTGCACCTACCAAGTGACTTACTGTAGACAAAACGGTCGGGCCAGTCGAGACGCTTGTTCAAGATCCGCAGTCGTTGCCCAAAGCCTAGAATCTCGGGAGGGACTGGATACCCTGGTCGAGACGCTTGTTCAAGATCCGCAGTCGTTGCCCTCATGCCCTGAGCCGGATCGGAGAGCCGCGCCGCACGAGGGGGCCATGGCCGGTGCAAGGTGGAGGATGCATCCGAGGTTCTGTCCTGGCAGGATGGCGTCGCCAGAACAACCTTCCGACCGGAGCCAGAACCAGGGATGCAGCTCAAGACCATCCTCAATCGCATCGAGAAGTACAAGTCCTTCGTCTACGAGCAAGTGCGCCTTGTCGAACAAGACGGCGAGAGGGTAGGAGGCTCTATCCGTTCCGGCCAAAATACGCTCGATACCAAGTTGTTTCGTGATGGTCGAGAGCGAGCTCATCGGCGCAGAATGTCGGGTCGAGCAGGCAACGAAGCTGGCCAACGGTCCGGTGGTCACGTTGGCTAACGACGGGGACGCCGTTGCGTACCAGCAAGGCTGCCGCCACCCCGACCCCGGCACGGTAGCGACGTTCCGGCACAAGCCGACAGCCGTCGGGAATTACCTGGCTGCCACAGGCTGCGCTCATGTCCGTGAGAATGGCCAGCTCACAGTCAAGTTGAAGCGCGCGTGCCAGCATGTGTTT
>JAKSBK010000576.1 GCA_022361155.1 Pseudomonadota bacterium | reverse complement strand
TCTTTCTTTCCAGGAAACAGACGCATGCCCCGACCGATCATCTGCACGTAGAGCGCGGCACTCATCGTCGGCCGCATGATCGCCAATAGGTCGCACCGCGGTGCGTTGAACCCAGTCGTCAACACGCCGACGTTCACGAGTGCGCGGATCCTGCCGTCACGGAACGCTTCAATCGCCGCCCGACGCTCGCCCTTGGGCATGTTGCCGAGAACGACGTCGCATCCGATGCGGTGCTTTCGCTGTAGGCGCTGGGCGATGAGTTCCGCGTGGCGCACGGTCGTCGCGAAAAAGAGCCAAGCCTTTCGGTCTGCACCACGGCGCACCACATCATCGACCGCGTCGGCCACGCACTGCGCGTTTTCCGCGATTTCGCCGAGCGCGCGCAGGTTGTAGTCGCCGGCGGACTTCGGGACTGCCGTCGCGTCGATCTGGCCGTCTCCCGGCAGCTTGGTGGCAACCGGGCTCAGGAACTCAGGCACCAGGTCCTCGAGGCGCACTTCGTAGGCCACGTCGGTGAAGATGCGACCGTCGCCCTGGTGCAGGTAGCCGCCGTCGAGGCGGTAGTGCGTGGCGGTGTAGCCGCAGACGCGTAGACGCGGGTTGACCTCAGTGAGGTCCTCGATGAGCGTGCGGTATCGTCCTTCGCCGCGCTTGGGTATCATGTGCGCTTCGTCGACGAGGACGAGGTCGAACCGACCGATCTCTGACACCTTGTGCGCAACGGACTGCACGTTGCAGAAGACCACGGCGCATCCTTTGTCGAACCGACCGATACCGGCTGAGTAGATGCCTGCTGTTGCCGAGTCAAACCACTCTTCGTCGCCGCAGTGCCCGACGAACTCGTCGTAGTTCTGCTGGACGAGTTCCTTCACGTGAGTTGGAACCAGGAACCTGCAACCGGGCCAGGCGTTCAGCGACCTGCGCACAAACTCGGCGATGACCAGCGACTTGCCTGCGCCAGTGGGGACAACGAAGAGCGGGTTGCCTTCGGAGTTGCGCGCGAACCAATCGAAGTGCGCCTGAACGCACTCCTCCTGGTATTCACGAGGCGTCTTTCGGGACAATGCCGAGTTCTCTTAGGGCCTTCATCAGCGTCTCGGAAGCGATCGCGCGAACGATGCTGCCGCGCATGGAAGCTGCGTAGTCGATCAGGATACCCTTCGTGGCTTCCTTCGTTCCCTCCTCTGTGATCTTGCCCTCTTCGAGGGCCGTGCCAACACCGTCGACGCGACGGATCAGATCCTTCAGCGTTGCAACGATCTCATCGGCCGCCCGGGCAGCGAACGGGTTTTCCTTCTTGGACTCACTCATGAAGGAAGGCTAGATCGCGGAGTGTCTTTCGGGATCGCGCTCACGTAGCCCCAGGGCAGGCTGCGTAGCTTTACCAGATACGTCGACGGCCAAGCGATCCTGTCGTCTCTGCCGCCGTAGGAGTGAACCGTGATCAACCTGGTAGAGAACGGTTCAGATCCCAGATCGGTCATGATCTTCTCATGGTTCTCTGAGTACGCACACGCAACTAAGTCGTCGAAGTCCCGCAGGGCGAGCTCCTCTCTCATCGAGTCCTCAAGCGTCTCAGCAACGGGACGATAGAGGGTGAGTAGATCTGGCGACGCTTTCTGCTCATTCCAGTAGATCGCTGCGCGCCGTTTCCACTCCGACCAGGGGCCGCGTGCACTGCAACAAGAGCACTCGACGAAGTACTTCCTGCGCTTGCCAAAGTTAGTCAGATCGTCCACCACAGACGGGCTGAGCGACCTGCAGAACCGACATTCTGCAATCTTCACTCCACACCCCAAGCGGTCATCTCGACCATCTGCGGATGGATCCTCTCAGACAGGATTCGGTCGCCAACGAGATCACCCTCGTCGAGTTCGATTGAGTACGTCTTGTCGCAGCCGTCCGCGAGGCAAGGGATTCCCATCCAGGAGAGAGACGGCGTGATCTTGCGCCAGATGAGATACAGGCTGTGCCCGCAGCATGGCGAAGACCAGGTCGTGGCGTACGTCGGCAGCGACTCCAAGCGCTGCAGGTTCTCTTCAATCCTCTCGTGGCAGTACCACGCGCCTCGGCATGGGTCATCGCGGCCAGCAGCGCATCTTGGACAGGGAACCCGCGTCGGAAGCGCGGCGCGAACCCACTGTCGTTCTGACGCGTAGGCCGGACCGAGCCATCTCACCATCGTGCGCGCCGCGTTGAGGAGGATGCGTGGCGAGTACCCACGCAGGTCACGTGCCAGCGCCGCGCGCGCCTCGAACTCTACGTTGGGATCGACGTGCACTCCGTCGCGCCCGGACGTGATCTCTCCGCGCAACAGCTTCGACGAGCACTCGACGCACACCAGAAACGCATTCGACCGCGGCTTCGAGTTCACGGAGACGAGTTCGTGGCACTCGTCGCATAGCCCGCTGACCGCAGAAGCTCGCGGGTGGTCCGACCTTGGGCAAACGATGAGCTCCCTCATTTCGGATCCCGGAAGTGGCACAGTCTCAGGTCGTCGTCGGACGCTTCGGGAAGGTCCTCGACGTCTCTCGCGGCGAACGCCTCGGCAACGCGGACGACAATCGGAAGCGCTCCGTCCTTCGTCTCCGCTCCCATCATCAGACGGCCGACGAGTTTCAGGCACGTCTCCCACGCCTGGTCGCGGGTGCAACCGTCGGCACGCTGGATCTGGCCGATGGCTTGGACGAAGACCGTCGCCTGGTGCGGCGACAGGTCGAGACGGACCATCTTGGTAACGCGTCCTCGGTTCTGGGACAT
>JAKSBK010000575.1 GCA_022361155.1 Pseudomonadota bacterium | reverse complement strand
CCCCAACCGATCGAGCCAGAGCTCGTGTGTCGCGCACAGCCGAGCCGCGCGTTCGGGCGGCCCCGTGACGCACCCGCGAGCGCCAAGAGTATCTCCAAGCCGACCTCCTGACGCTTCGCAGCATTCCACTGTCACCCCCCGAAGCGCCGAATGTCAATAATCCCAAGCGTGTCACGCGCGCCGCCGCCCGGCAAGACTGAGTGCTAGCGCGCTGGGGCGGCCCGCCTGACGAATTCGCCGAGGGGCTTGCGCTTGCCCGCTGTCTCGGCCATGCTGGCGCCCCGCTCGGCCAAGCCGGGTGGAGCGGGCGGTAAAGTTGACGTTCAGACCCACGGGCGTTAGCTACGGGGGTGGCTCCACTCGTCTTGGACTGCGCCGGGAATAGGGCTGTCACGTTACGGTTCGCTGCCGCAGCCCGGATTCCAGCTGCGGTGAATATTCCAGCTGCGGTGAAGATTCCAGCTGCGGTGGGAGTCCCGGCCGCTTGGTCAGCATGCCAGTGGAGGCCCACTTGAAATCAGGAGAGCCCGCAGTGTACGATGATGCTCATGCCACAACGGAGGGTCCTGCCCGGACACAGGCGTCCAACCTCGAGGACTTTCGCGGTCGATGGGTGGTGATCGACGAGGAGCGGGGCTGCGTGATGGACGCCGACGAAGACCTTGGCGCCCTTTGCGGGCGTATGGTCGATTCGCAGTGGACCCATTGTTGCGTGGTCTTGGCGAGCGCCGGCGACCTCGGTTCCGGTAGCAGCTTACTGCATCACTGAAGGTCCGGTGGTCGGGGTGCTTTGGGGGCGTAGCGCGTGCCAACCGGTTCGCGCTACGCCGCGAGTCGGGTCGCGGTGGTGCGATTGAGGGCCCCAAACTCCAGCGCGCCATAGGCGCTGGGCGCGCGGCACCCGGTTGGGGACAATGGAACCAGGAAAGACCGAGCAGGCCAAGGTGGAACACGCTACCGTCAAGGAGGTAGGGCATGGACGCTATCAGCTCGGCCGGGTAATCGCGCGCGAGAGCACGGGGACGGTGCATGAGGCGCATGACTCGAAGGCGAATCTGGCTGTTACGGTGAAGGTGCTACATCCCACGTTTACCCGCGATGCGACGAAGATCGCCCGCTTTACCCGCGAAGCGCAGCTGCTCGAGCGGATCCAGCATCCCAACGTGGCGCGCATCCTAGACCTAGGAGAAGACGAGGGTGGCGTGCTGTACCTCGCCATGGAGAGCCTGCAGGGCCGGCGGCTGCACGATATGCTGCAGGCTGGCCCGCTGCCGAGGGAGTATGGCCTTTCGATCGTGCGTCAAGTCGTCGAGGGGGTGGGGGCGGCTCACGAGCAGGGCGTGCTGCACCGAGGGCTCACACCCGATAGCGTCATGGTGGACACGGACCCGCGGGACGGTTCGGCGCGCGTCAAGCTTACGGACTTCGGGATCGCCAAGCTAGCCGAGCCCGGGGTTGCGGGAGGCACGGTCGAGCTCATCACCGGCAAGCCCGAGTACATGTCTCCCGAACAGTGCCAGGGCAAATCCGCCGATCAGCGCGCTGACCTCTACGCGTGCGGCTGCATACTGTACCTCACACTCACTGGCCGCTTGCCCATCACCGGTCGCAACCCCGTCGATGTGATTCTCGCGCAGTGCGACAAGGTGCCAGCGCCGCCGACGCGAATACGGCCGGAACTGCCCGAGGTGATCGACCGTATCTGCGTGAAGGCCCTCGCAAAACGACCTGAGGATCGCTACCAGAGCGCTGGCGAGCTGGCCTCGGACATTCGACAGGCCGAGCGAGGATCCAGTGTCAGCCCTGTTCCCAGCGTTGATACAAGGCGGGTTGTCGCCGCTGGGGGTGGCCTGAGGGCACAGGATCCAAAGTGGCTTCTGGTGTCGTTTGCCCTGGGCGTGGCTGCGGCTGCCTTGGCGCTGCGGTTCGTGTTGGATTGGGGCCCCTAGTCAGCGGCCTGGCTGGGCCGTTGTGCCTGAAGAGTCGTCCTCGGTTGGTCGTGGTCGTCGCTCGTGAGCTGGGGTCACGCCGCAGATCGGGGTTGTGCCGGCCATGCGAGAGCTGGTAGTCCGAGCCAAGCGCCGGCCTGGATGTCGTCAACGGGTGCGCTGTCCGCAACCCGGCGGGCGGCTCGGGCTGAAGCGAGTCCACACTGGCGAGGAAGAAGCAAGCATGAACTACCGACAGCAATCGGGTGCGGCCGCACTCACAGCAGGTGCACGAAGGTCAGGCCGGAACGGGCGCGATGTCCGGGGATCTGCGGCGCCGGTCAAGATGCGGGCCGGGGCTTTGGGACGTGGCGTCCGCCAGCAGCCTCGGCCCAAGGCGTACCGGCTGCCCCTTGTAGCGCTTACGTTCGCGATGATGGTCCTGGCTGCTGGTTGCGGCGCTCGCAGAGCGTCGGGTACCCTGCAGCCCATCGACAGCAGCGCCCAAGGGTTCTTTGCTCCGCCGCAACCGATGCCCACAGCGGAGCAAGGCGTTCCGGACTGGGGAAACCCCACGGTCGTGGAACGCAACCGCCTGCCTGCGCGGGCAACGCTCTTTGCCTATCCGGACGTGCAGGCAGCGCTCACTCGCGATCCCGAACGCTCTCCATGGTACCGCTCACTCAACGGTTATTGGAAGTTTCACTGGGTAGGCAAGCCTGCCGACCGTCCGCGCGATTTCTTTCTCCCCGACTACGACGATGCGGCCTGGTCGATGCTGCCGGTGCCCTCGAACTGGCAGATGCACGGTTACGGGCGGCCAATCTACCTCAACGCGCGCTACTCCTTCGCGCCCAAGAACCCCGACCCACCCCACATTCCCCACGACGACAATCCGGTGGGATCCTACCGCACCCACTTCCAGTTGTCCGAGGCCTGGTTTGCGCGGCGCACCATCCTCCACTTCGCTGGAGCGGGAGCCGCGTTCTACGTGTGGGTGAACGGCGAACGCGTGGGCTACTCGCAGGGCAGTCGGACGCCTGCCGAGTTCGACATATCGGGTTACGTCAAGCCAGGCCAGAACCTGCTGGCGGTGGAAGTCTACCGCTACTCGGATGGCTCGTACCTCGAGTGTCAAGACTTCTGGCGCTTGAGCGGGATCTTCCGCGATGTCTATCTGATCTCTCAGGGCGATGCGTACATCCGTGACGCCTGGGCGCACACCGCGGTCGATCCCGCTTCCCGCACCTGGCAGCTTCGGCTAGAGGCCGACGTGCCGCAGCGCAGCCGTGCAGCATCCGGCGAAAGAGCGCAGCGCGCGGCCTCCCGGCTCGCGCTGACGCTGATGGACGCGGCAAACCAGATCGTAACTCGAGCTGACCTGCCGCTTTCGCAGGGCGTTGCCTCCTCTGGCAGCCTGCAGGTCTCCGGGGCCAAGTCGTGGTCTGCGGAGACGCCCTACTTGTATACGCTGCTCTTGGAGCTGAAGGATCCGCACGGGGCGACGCTCGAGGTCGTGCCCTTGCGTGTCGGCTTTCGCCAGGTTTCCTGGAAACACGGCAACCTGCGGGTCAACGGCAAGCTGGTCTATATGCGTGGCGTCAATCGTCACGAGCACGATCCCGACACCGGTCACTTCGTGAGCCGGGAATCGATGCTTCGCGATGTGCTGCTCATGAAGCGCAACAACATCAACGCGGTCCGTACGTCGCACTATCCGAGTCATCCGCTGTGGTACGACCTCGCGGACGAGTACGGGCTGTACATTTTCGATGAAGCCAACATCGAGTCCCACGGAATGGGCTACAAGCCCGAACGTACACTGGCGCACAAACCCGAGTGGCAGCTCGCCCACATGGACAGGACGGTGCGCATGGTAGAGCGTGACAAGAACCACCCCTCGGTCATCGTGTGGTCTCTTGGCAACGAGGCCGGTGATGGGCCGAACTTCGTGGCCACCTCGAACTGGATTCATCGGCGCGATCCTACGCGTCCCGTGCACTACGAACGGGCGGGGCGCGAGGCTCACGTCGACCTCGTCTCTCCCATGTACACGCGCATTCCGGGTATTACCAAGTACGCGAAGGGAAACGACCCCCGTCCCATGATTCTCTGCGAATACTCGCACTCGATGGGCAACAGCACCGGCAATCTCGCAGAGTACTGGGAAGCCATGTATCAGTACGACAAGCTGCAGGGTGCTTTCATCTGGGACTGGGTGGATCAGGGCCTCCGCAAGCAGATTCCCCAGGCCTACCGAGGTCGCCGCCAGTCGGTTCCCGGTGGCACGTTTTGGGCGTATGGGGGTGACATGGGAGACGATCCCAACGACGACAACTTCTGCATGAACGGCCTGGTGGATGCGGACCGAAAGCCGCACCCTGCGTTGGCCGAGGTCAAGCACGTCTACTCGCCGCTGCGCGTGGATGCCGTGGATGCTGGCAGGGGACAGTTCAAGGTGCTGAACCGCTACGAGGTGCTCAGCCTGGACCACCTCGAAGTGCTCTGGGAGGTCATGGCGGGCGGCCGTACTGCGTCACAGGGTCGCGCGCGCTTGCGGGACGTGCCCGCCGGGCAGGCGGGGGCGCTGAGGCTTGCGTACGCTCCGCCTGATCTGAGCGAGGGAGAGGAGGCGTTCGTCAACCTGCGTTTCGTCTTGCGCGATGCGACTTCTTGGGCGAACAAGGGCCACGTCGTCGACAGCGCCCAGTTCAAGCTTGCCGAGCGCAAGCAGGGCCGACTCAGGAGGGTTGGGCGCGTGGTGCTCAAGAGCGACCAGGGCGAACATCGAGTCAGTGGCAACGGCTTCGAGTTCGCGGTCGACCGTACGAGCGGCCAGATCAGCAAGTGGACCTACGACGGGGAGCAGGTGCTCGCGGCCGGTGCTCATCCCAGCCTGTGGCGTGCCCCGACGGACAACGACCGCGGTGCCAAGGTGCACAAGAAGTGGGCTGCCTGGCGAGAAGCACGGCGCTGGCAGGTGCAGCAAGTCCGTGCCAAGCGAATGGGGCCCACCAAGGCCCGGATCGAGGTGCAGGCAAGGCTGGCGAGTGTCGCTTCCGACTATCGCCTAAGCTACACGGTATACGGGAGCGGCGACGTGGTGGTCGACGCGCGGTTGTCTGCTGGGCAGGGTCGGCCCGAGCTGCCACGCTTCGGAGTCGAGCTGCAGCTGCCGGCCGGCCTCGATCACGTCAGCTGGTATGGTCGCGGGCCGCACGAAAACTACGTGGACCGCCAGCGAGCGTCCCATGTGGGCCTGTACCGTAGCAACGTCGATGACTTGTTCTTCAACTACTCCGAGCCACAGGAAAACGGCGGCCGAAGCGACGTGCGCTGGCTTGCGCTGACATCGCAGACAGGGCTTGCTCTGTTCGTGGAAGGTGATCCGACGCTGCAGTTCAGTGCGAGCCACTACAGCGTCGATGATCTCGAAAAAGCGAAGCACTTTTACGAGCTCACCTGGCAAGAGCGCGTGTACCTGCACCTGGACGGCGCCATGATGGGTGTGGCAGGCGACGACAGCTGGGGCGCCCTGCCGCTTGCCAAATACCGCATCGCCAACCCGGACGGCGAACACCACTTCCGAGTGCGCTTGCGTCCGTTCCGCACCTCCACGACGACGCCGCAGGCCCTGCACGCCCAGCGTCCCCTCATCAAGTGAGGAGTCGAGTCAGTTGAGGGCGTAGGGCGCGGCCAGGGTCAGCGGGGCGATCTCGGCGTCGAAGCCGTCGCCCTGTTCCCACAGCATCCTGTAGGTACCATGCATGGTGCCATGAGGCGTAGTCAGCACACATCCGCTCGTGTACTGGAAGCTCTGGCCAGGCGGCAGGATAGGTTGCTCTCCGACGACTCCTTCCCCCTCGACCTCCTGGGTCTTGCCGTCGCCGTGCATGATATGCCAGTGGCGGCTTGTGAGCTGGACCGTTCGCTGCGACTTGTTGCTTATGCGGATCGTATACGCGAAGACATACCTACGCGAAGCCGGTTGCGAGTGCTGTGGCATATAGTTGGCCGTAGCGATGACCTCGATCCCCTGTGTTGCCGCCACTGAACGCACGCTCGCGCGCATACTGCTACCTCGGCTTACGAGTCCCCACCCCAGGCGTTGAGGGCCCGCGGAAGAATAGCTGATCCGTTTCGCCGGCTCTGACCACCGCCGGCTATGTTGCTCCTCCTCGAAGTATCCCCAATGCTCCTCGTCGTCGCGCCTCGCCAGCGGCGCCCAGTCCTCGCCGAAACACACGAGTTATGCTTCCGCGGACCCTCAGGGGTTACGTAGCTCAGGCCTCGGGTTCTCGCAACAGTGCAGCGACTACGCCAGTAGGTCGATGCCGGAGCGCGCACCGGGCGGTCTCTCCGGGGGCGTCGAAGCACGCTGCGGCGTTTGGGCTCGATAGGCCTCGAACCCTCGTTGCACGCCACCCTGCACCGGATAAACGTCGGCGTCCGGGGGGAATGCAGGGGGGTTGGGCGAAGCCCGATCCGGCAGTGGACCACCCGAATCGGCTGCATCATCCACGGCCTCGGCTGCACGCTCTGCCACGATGGCAGCGGCCTCGGCGACACGTTCGGCTGCAAGCGCGGCGCGTTCGTTCCGTTTCCGTTCGACAGCCTCTTGTGGTCCGGGTCCGGGTGCAGCAAACCCGCTAGCGTCACGCGCTCGCGCCGAGAGTGTCTCTTGTGCGCCGTCGATCCTGCCCTGACCAGCCAGCAGCCGCTCGCTCGACTCCTCGATGCGCTCCCTTACGGCCTCGCGGTGTGCTTCCTGTTCCAGACGCCGCTCCACGCGCTGCTGCCGTTGCTGCGCGAATCGATGCTGGGTTGCCGCCAGCTCGGCGTTGGCCGCTGCCAGCCGTCTCTGCATTTCCTTGGTGGCGGGTGGGAATTCCCCATCTCCGAGCGAAGGAGACTGTGCCGGTTCCGAATAGCCGCGGGCCGTTGCCGCCCGCCCAGCATGGCCGCCCCGCATCGTCCTTGGCTGCCGGGTATCTTCGAGGCGGCGCTCGTCCGCGCGGCGCCCATCCTCCTCCTTGCTGCGGTCGGCTTCGAGGGGCTGCTCCACGCGAGCGGCCAGATCCCGTGACTGGAGGGCCCGGGGAAGCGGATTGGCGCCAGCGCGGGCGGCTGCTTCCGCCCCCGTTGGGGCGACGAATTGTCCTGAGAGGAGGCCGATCATGGGTCTCGCCAGAGTGCCGGGGGCCGAGGTGCACCCTTCCGGTCTCGTCTTCGGACGCTCCAGCATCCAACTTTAGCAGAAAATCGGTCCTGCCCAGCAGTTCATGTAGTCAGCTATACGGCATTCACCTACATCAGGCCGCGCGCGCGGATCCTTGACACCGTAGGATCGGACGGCCTATCTAGCTGGAGTTGCGCTTGAACGATGGCCACAGCACAGGGCGGTGGCTGGTGAAGCTAGAGCGGAGGGCGGCACAGGAGCTGTTCGCCGGGGCGCTGGTCCAAAGGAGTGCGCAGATGGCACGTTTCACGAATGCCGAGCAGATTCGCGAATCCATTCGAGACAAGAGCGATGCGGAGATCGTCAGCGCACTCCAGGACAGGGGCATCGACAGCGTGCTCGACCAAGTCTTCGAAGGGATGCAGGAGGCCTTCAACGCTGACAAGGCGTCTGGCCAAAGCGCCGTCATCCAGTTCGACGTGGAATGCCCGGACCAGGTGCGGAGCTATCAGCTGCATGTGGCTGACGGTCAGTGCTCGCTGAACAAAGGCGTAGAAGCGTCAGCACGCGTCACGCTCAGCCTCAATCTCCCCTGTTTCATGCGTTTCGTTACCGGTCATCTCGACGGCATGCAAGCCTTCATGGCTGGGCAGCTCAGGATCACTGGTGACGTGATCTTCGCGCAGAACATCCAGAGCTGGTTCGACCAACCTAGCTAGGGTAGGGCGGCCCCAGTCCGCGCGGCCGGTCTCGACCGGTTGCTATTGGCCAAACCCAAACGATTCAGGGAAAGCACGATGTACCTCCACCAGACCGGCACAGCACGACAGCGCAACCGCAAGCGCAGCAACCGCTACCGAGCGAAGCTCAAAGCAAAGAACCGCCGCCGCATGAGCCGCATGGCTGGGCGCCGGCTCTCGGCGCGACGCTAGCGGTTCAGCCTGTCTGGAGCTCCTCGAGCCTTCGCCTAACCTGCTCGGCGTGCCCCTTGGCCTTCACGCGTCTCCAGTGATGGGCGATCTTGCCTTGGGGGTCGATGAGGACGGTGGACCGAATCACTCCGACCGTCTTCTTGCCATACATGTTTTTTTCGCCCCACGCCTCGTACTTGGTCATCACCTTCTTGTCTGGGTCGCTCAGGAGGCCCACCTTGAGTCCGTGCTTCAGGGCAAACTTCTTGTGGGTCTCGCAGTCATCCGGACTCACTCCAAGCACCTTCGCTCCGAGCTTGTCGAAGATCCGAATGGTTGAGGTGAACTCACACGCTTCCGTGGTGCAGCCCGGTGTGTCATCCCTCGGGTAGAAATAGACCACGACCCACTGGCCGCGCAGGTCGGCGAGCGCGACCTTGTCGTTGTCTTCGTTTTTTAGCGTAAAAGCGGGAGCCTTCTTGCCCAGATCGATTGCCATGCTGTGCCTCGTGTGTTCGGGATGCTGGATACTATCAGTAGCCAAGACGGGCAACGGCACGGGTCGGACCGCCGCTGGCGTCCCGAAACTGCGCTGCTATGGCTTCGCTGCCTGACCTTGCTGGCGCCACCGGGAACGGGCCTTGACCGCCGTGCTTGATTCCAACCGCCGTGCTTGATTCCAACCGCCGTGCTTGATTCCAACCGCCGTGCTTGAGATCAGCTTCATCCGCGATAACGAACCGCTGGTGCGTGCCGCGATCCGTGACAAGCGGGTCGCGGTGGACCTGGATCGCCTGCTCGCGCTGGACGTGAAGCGACGCGAGTTGATCACCGAGACAGAGCGCTTGCGGGCGCGGCGCAACGAGCTGTCCAAGCGGATGCCCCGTATTGCTCCAAGCGAGCGTCCCCCCCTGGTCAAGGAGGCCAAGGAGGTCAGCTCAGCCATCTCGGCGCTCGAGGCTCAGGCCACGACGGTCAAGCGGGAGTACGGCGAGCTCATGCTGCAGATGCCCAACGTCCCGGCGCCGGGCGTGCCCGTGGGAGATGGGGAAGGCGACAACGTCGAGCTGCGGCGCTGGGGCGAGCCACCGCGGTTCGAGTTCGATCCGCGCGATCACCTGACCTTGGCCTCGCGGCATGGGCTCGTGGAGCTTGAAGCGACGCGGCAGTTCGCCGGCTCGCGAGGCTACGCGCTCTTTGGTGATCTGGCGCTGCTGGAGCAAGCCGCGCTCCAGTTTGCTCTGCGTCACGTGCACGCCAAGGGCTTCACTCCGGTTTCGCCGCCCGTCATGGTCAAGGAATCGAGCATGATCGGTACCGGCTTCTTCCCGATCGGTCGCGCCGATACCTACGCCCTGGAACGCGACGGCCTGTTCTTGGTTGGAACCTCGGAGGTCAGCCTCGTTTCGCTGTACGCGGGCAAAACGGTGGCCCTGGACCAACTGCCCATCCGCCTTGCGGGTATCTCCACGTGCTTCCGCCGCGAGGCGGGCTCGGCCGGTCGCGATGTCCGGGGCCTGTATCGCGTGCACCAGTTCCAAAAGGTCGAGCAAGTGGTGCTCTGCGCCGACGACGACGCGCAGGCCGAGCAAGAGCACGCCGCGCTTCTTGCCAACTCGGAGCAGATTCTGCAGGCGCTTGAGTTGCCGCATCGCGTCTCGCTCGCCTGCACGGTCGAGCTGGGCCTGGGTCAGATCCGCAAGCACGAGGTCGAAACCTGGATGCCAAGTCGGGAAAGCTACAGCGAGACCCACTCCTGCTCGTCACTCGGCACCTTCCAGGCGCGCCGCAGCAAGATCCGCTACCGCGGCCACGACGGCAGATCGCACTTCGCGCAGACCCTGAACAATACAGCCATCGCATCACCGCGCATCCTGATCCCGCTGCTCGAACACAACCAGCACGCGGATGGCACGGTGAGCATCCCGCCGGTCCTGCAGCCCTTCATGGACGGCCGGAAGCTGATCGGCTGAGCGAGCCGACGAGCGTGTCCAAACACTGCGGCCAGTGAGTGGCGATCTTGTGGAAAAGGCGAGTCGAAGGGGCCCTGTGCGAGGTACGTACTGCGGGCTCGGTGCGGCGGCTGTACAGCGATGGCGTCTTTCACAGTGAGTACAGCCCCCGCCGGTATCTGACGGGGCAGGTTTGGGATCTGCTGATGCTCCCGGCTTTTTTCTGTGCTCGGGGCACGATTCGTCGGGTCTTGGTGCTCGGAGTCGGCGGGGGCACCGTGATTCGCCAGCTGCGTCGCTTCGTGACTCCGTCGTCGATCGTGGGCGTGGAGCGGAACGCGGCGCACCTGCACGTGGCCAAGCGCTTTTTTGATGCCGGCGGGCCTGAGACCACGCTTGTTTGCGACGATGCGCGACGCTGGGCTTCGTCTTATCGAGGCGCACCCTTCGACATGATCATCGACGACCTTTTCGGAGGAGCAGATGCAAGGCCGATGCGATCGGTGGACATGGACTCTGAATGGTTCGCGTGTCTGCTCGCACAGCTGTCGGACGCGGGCGTGCTGGTAGCGAACTTCCCATCACCCATCGCGTTGCGGGAATCGGCTTACCGCGTCCACCTGGGTGCCGGTCGTGCGTTTCGCGACGCGTTCAGCTTCTCCACCCCGAGCGATGCCAACGTGGTCGCTGCTTTCCTGCGCTTCGAATCCAGCGCGCGTTGGCTGCGAAACAATCTTCGTGCGACGCCGGGTCTCGACCCTGCGGTGAAGCGCAACCGCCTCAACTACCGCGTTCGAAGGCTCAGGTGACCCGAGCCCGGCGGCGCTGCTGTGCAGTCTTGATCACAGATCGAATCGATTTGGCTTCACTTTGGCTGCGTGCTGGGCCATAACCAGGCGCGATGATTGGTCGGGTCGCTTCGCTGATGCTGGTGGTCACGTGTGGCGTTGCTTGCGTAATCCCTCAGCCGCCCGAGAAACCCGCGCCCGGTGACGAACCCGTGCCCGGGATGCTCATGTGCAATGAAAGCGCAGCAGGGAGGGGCCAGTGCGTCGCCAACATCGCTCAGTATTGTCACGTGGTTGCGAAGATGAGCCCGCGACTGGAGCGAGGCCGCGCTTGCCAGTCGCTGGGTCAGGATTGCATGGAGACTTCCGATGGGAGGGCCGTGTGCGTGGACCGGACCCATCAGTGCGCGGGCGCCGAGCCGAGCTGCGATGTGCAGACCAACACGGCTCACAACTGCGTGGATGGCAAGCTGTCTACCCAGCCGTGCGGCTGGTTCGAGCGTTGTCAGCTCGACCCGAGCATCGGTGCGGCGCGGTGCATTCCCGAAAGCCAGATCTTCGATCCGGCGCGTATTTGCGACGACTACGAAGGTCGGCGTCCAGAAGGCCCGCCTCCCGTCTTCGATCGGCAACCTGCCGTCTCGGCGCAAGCGGCCTTCGGGCCAGTCCATGCGGTCGTACTAAACGCCACGATGACAGTACGCCTGCCAGCCGGCATGACTGGCTTCATGAGCATAACAACCGCGCGGCAGCGTGACTTGCTGGTGTTCGTGGGCCAGCCGAGCGGTGTGACCTCCGAGTTGCTGGCTGCGGACGGCGCCACGCCCATCGGCCTGCCAAGGATGGAGCGTCTGCCGTGCCGCGATCGCATCGACGCCGAATTCGAGGTGCCCCAGGCCACCGCCCTCCCCGGCAGCTACATCTTGAAGCTCAGCAACGGCGACCCGGTGGCCGACAAGATGGTCAGCTTCATCGTGACCCAGCGCGCCGTGCTTGATGATGTCATGTGCAGCCTGCAGGAGCTGCGCAGGCCGGACGAGGTTATGGGGATCAGCGAGGCGAATCGCACCGTGAAGCCCGAAGACGTCTTGTCTTCAAGGCACCGTGTCACCGTGAACGTGCCAGCGATCGTACAGCTTGAACCGAACACCGCATCGTTCGTCAACGTTTCGCTTTCCAAAGGGCGGTATGCGATCGGGCTGGGTAACCCGGTTGCTCTCATGAGCGTGGAGCTGTCCGATACCATGGGGGTGGGGACGCCTGCAGTCTTCACACCGGCGCCGGCGCCCAACGCAGTGTGTGGCCACAACCTGCTTCCGGGTCTTTTTCAGGTCGACGCCCAGGTCAAGGGCAAGTACCTGCTCAAGCTGAGCGGACCACCGAGCCTTTCGGTGCTCGTACACAAGTGGTTCTAGGTAGCCGGGGCCTGAACAGTTGCGGTTCTAGCGCTGCCTCGTGGGGCGAAGCTCGCGCAGCAGCCGGCGGACCTCGGACAACGGCAAGGCCTCGGCCGTGACGCTTCGACCCGTCCTGGAATCACGACGACGGGTTGTTGTAGCCATGAAAAGCGAATTATAGATAGCCTCTTCCGTGGCTTCGATTGTTGCTTGAAAAAGGGGGGACACACGGCTATTCGGGAGCTCCTGCACTCGGGCCGGCTTCTGGCGCCGGTCGGGCGTGCGCCGCACGCTTGTCGCCGTCGAGAAGGCGATCGCATAGTCGCCGGAACCGTTGGTCATGGACGAGCCCGTACGGGCCAGGCCCGCCAGGGCTCGTCGGGCCAAGCGCTTGAGGTTCCGGTCCGAGAGTGGGGCGTCCGTGGCGATCACGATCATGATGGAACCGTCGGCTATGTCGCTTTCGACCGCGTCCTTGAGGTAGTAGCTGCCGAGCAGCTTGCCGATCGGGACGCCGTCGATCTGCAGCACGCCTCCATGATTCGTCTGGACCAACACGCCCAGTCTGAAGGCGCCGAGGGATCGGGGAAGCACGCGTGAGCTGGTGCCAATACCCCCTTTGAAGCCGTAGCAGCGCGTTCCGGTGCCGGCGCCGACAGAGCCTTCGAGTACAGGGCCGTCGCTCGCGCTGCGCAGGGCCTTGGCGATCGCCTGGGGCGTCAACACCCTGGAGCGGATGTCGTTCAGGACTCCATCGTTGGTTTCCCCCACCACTGTGTTTACCGAGCGAACCTCTTCGTTTCCGGGTTGGGAAAGCGTCCAGTCGAGCAAGGCGTCCGCGGCACGCGGCACCGCCAAGGTGTTGGTGAGAACGATCGGCGTCTCGATTTCTCCCAGTTCCTCGATCTGGGTGAAGCCCATCAGCTTGCCGTAGCCGTTGCCGACCACGGCCGCAGCCGGCACCTTGCTCTGGTAGATGTTGCCCGCGTGGGGCAGGATCGCAGTTGCTCCGGTCCTAAGATCGGCACCCCTGTGCAGCGTGTAGTGGCCCACGTGAACGCCGCGCACGTCGGTTATGGCGTTGTGCGGTCCCGGGGCGAAGATCCCCGGGGCGATTCCCAACGCGCGCGCTCGCACGCGCTTGACGCTGCGCCTTTGTGGCGAATTCGTAGGCTGGCTGCCTTGTGCGGCCGCCGGGGTCTGGGAGCTAGCCGTGGCAGGGTCGGGTAGAAACGGCATCAGGGAGCCACAGACGATGAAGCACACGAGCCGGTTGAGGTTGAGGGCCTCATACCGCAGCGCAGGGGACAAGCCCACGAATCCTTCGGGTCGCGCGGGGGGCAGATCCATGGCGCACGACAGGCTAGCCCGAGAGTCGAACCGCGATCGCGGCACCAATTTTCCTCGCTCGATCCACCTCGTTTGCTTGCAGGCTCACCGCGCCCACCGTGGCGTGGCCACCGCCTCCAAACTCGGCGCACAGCGCCGAGATGTTGTGTTTGCGCGGTTCGGTCGACCACGGATTCCAGCCCACCGAAACCTTCGCACGGTGCTTTCCAGCGGTCACCGCGATCGCATAATCCGCATCCGGGAAGAGGCAGTAGGGAATGAACTTGTTGTAGCGGTCACTGCCCGTGCCCACCAGGTCGAAGGACACCACGCGCCCTTGCTGTCGAGCGTTGAGTCGGATGATCTCACGTGTCTTGGCCTGCTGCTCGCATAGTGGTGCGAAGAGCCGTTGGACGAGCGACTCCGAAGCGACCTCGTCGAGTGTTGCACCATCCGCGAGCTTCGCGATGCGAGGTGCCACGAAACGTTCGTTGCCGTGCACTTCGAGCACGGTCATCAGCTGCAGAGCAGGTTCGCGCAGTGCGACAGGCATTTCCGGAGTTGGAAACCGAGCGGAATCGATCAGGTCCGCCCAACGCACCAAGTTGTCGAGGGATGGCAGGCTGCAGCCGAATCGTTCGCTCGCGATGTCCGCGATGAGCTTGCAACAGGAACCGTAGCTCGGGTCGAAGAACTTGCGCCCGCTTCGGTCGAGCCGGTAGTGCTCCCGTTCTTGTTCGCCCACGATGCCGCTCTCGTGGTGATCGAACCACCACGTCAGCTTGTCGGAACAACTGTAGCGAAAATCCACCACGGCGTTGATCTGCCCTGTGAGCACCGTGGGCGGCACGAACGAGCCGCCCGGCTGGTGGTCGAGCCCCCGATACTTCACCTCGAGGGGCTCACGCTCGTGTTCACGAAGAAAACTGGTCAGGAACGCCGCAGAGCACATTCCGTCAAAACAGTGCCCATGATAGGCGATCGTAACCCTCTTACTCAAGCCTGGCTGCTCCGAGCTTCGCATTCACCAGCATGGGCACCGGAGTGGAATGCAAGAGTTGCAGTGGCTTGCTCAAGACAACGAGCTCGTACGAGCCGGCGAGCGCTTGCAGGCATTCTGGAAGGAACCGAACGGTCAAAGGATGCCGCCACCGAGCACGTCGCTCGGCTCCTCCTCTGCTTCGTCTTCCTCGGCGCCATAGTCTTCCTCGTGAGCGTTTTTTTGGCTCTTGAGCTCAGGAGTGAGTCGCTTTGACTTGACACCGTTCCAAGGGCCCCCGTTGTTGTCGTTGTCTCCCAGCCCCCATCTGCCCAGGATCTTATGCTCCTCGGTATTGGGATCGACTCGGTAGCGAAAATAACCATGGCCCTTCGTGCTCGTGGGTCGATTCGAGATCAGGGCGCGCTTCTCCTCCCAGGAGAAACGAAGCATGTCGCCCTCCACGTCTCCCTGCAGCGTGCCAGTGCGCTCATCCTTGCTGTACTCACCAAGCACGGTATCGCCATTCTGGATCATATCCATGCGGCCGTACTGGGGTGAGAACCAAACACCTTCGAAGGAACCGCCTTCCGGCATCCGGCCAGCGGCGACCACGCGCTTGGTGCTGCCCCCGCACCCAGCCGCAACAGCCGAGGTCGAAAGCGCCAGAAGCATGGACCCGATCAGCCAGATGCGTAGCATTTCGCGCCTCTTGGGCTACGATAGACGAGGCTGCCCGGGGGGGCAATCGAGATTCGCACTCAGCCTACACCAGGCTCGGGATGTTGAGCGCATAGTAAAGGAACTGCTCTCGTTCGAGCGCCAGCGGTAGCCAATCGATCAGCGCCCGCGGGGCTCCAAGCGCATTGCCAAGTCCAAGCGCATTGCCAAGTCCAAGCGCATTGCCAAGTCCAAGCGCATTGCCAAGTCCAAGCGCCCTGCCAACAACGGCGATGCTGCCCACCTCGGCGTCTGCTCGGATGGTCTGCGGCTGCGCCAAACGGGGCTCGAGCCTGTTCTTCAGGGCCGCGGAAAGGTCCGTCAGGCCCCGCTTGCACTCATCGAGTGCGACGTCGAGCCCTCCGAGACGGTCAACAAGCCCCCTGTCATGAGCGTCGATTCCGGACCACACTCTCCCACCTGCAACTTGCTCAACCGCGGCCTTGGACATGGAACGACCTTCGGCCACGACTGCAACGAAGCGCTCGTAGAAGGCACGCCCGTCGGCCTCGAGCATCGTTCGTTCCAGTGGCTCCAAGCCCCGCGAGGGCGAGAGCATGTCCGAATGAGGGGCTCCGCGCACCGTCTCGGCCCGCACCCCCGATCGATCGAGGAGCTGCCGTACCACAAGCTTGACGTTCAGCACTCCGATGGAGCCGGTTACCGTGAGCGGCTGAGCGACAATCGTACTCGCAGCTGCCGCAAGGTAGTAGCCACCACTGGCCGCCACCTCACCGAGACAAGCGACCAAGGGCTTGACCTCCGCCAGCCTGGCGAGCTCACGGTGGAGTAGATCGCTAGCCAGCGCGGAACCACCTGGAGAATCGATCTGGGCGATGACCGCCTGCACGGATGCGTCTTTCCGCAGTGCGTCGAGCAGCCTCTGCATGGGTCTGAGCGCCACGCTCTTGCCAGTGCCGGTCCCCGTTCCCATCACGATCGCGCCCTGAAAAGGGACAACAGCGATATGGGGGGTCTTGCGCACAGGCCTCAGCAATCGTTGCCTGTTCCACCGCTCGTAGCGCGATGCGTGTATGAGGCTGCCACGATCGCGCCCGGTTGCCCGCGCGGCCAGCTCGTCTTCGTAGACCGATGCGTCTGCCAGCCCGGCTGAAATGGCGGCAGATGCCTTCAGCATGCCACGCTCGAACACGTCGCTGGCAGGTTGGTCGCTGCCGGCGCCTCTCAGGCGCCGCTCCAGCGCATCGGCGAGGCGCTGTTGTACCCGGCCGACGAGGACCTCGATCTGCTCTCGCTGCGCGGCACTCATGCCTCCGCGCAGGAAGGGCTCCATCGCCGTCTTGTAGGTCCCGATCGCCTGCGTCTGCACCTCCACACCCACGCGATCCAACAGCGGTCTGAAGTACCACGTCTCGGCGCTGACTCCCAGCAGCGAGACGCTCGCGTGAGGCGTCAGCCACACCTTGTCGGCGGACCACGCAATGTATAGCTCTAGGTTTCCTCCGCCGTGCGGCAGCAGCGCGATCACGGACTTGCCGCTCGCCCGCAAGCGTTCAAGCACGTCCGCGAGCGCCTGGGCGCGGGCCCAACCCACCTGCATACGTGGGATAGCGACAACAATGCCTCGCACCTGCCGCTCGCGACCGATACGGCGGGCGAAGCTGCGCAGCCGCTGCAGCGATGTAGCGTGGCGCGGATTGGCAAGCCTCAGCAGACGGCGCCAGCCGGGCTCGTCGCTCTCCAGTTCCACGACCCTTGGATGCAGGCGCAGCTCGACCCACTCGCCCCGAGGCTTCGTGAGCACCCAGCGAGCCCACCAAAGCGGGGCGAACAGCAGCCGCACCAGATTCGAGCCGATTCGCCACAGGGTCCTCATGCCTCCAGCCTACCATGCGTCCGTAACTGTTCAGGCCCCTGGAAGTCCGGTTTCGGGGCGGTTTGCCGGGCGGGCCCCGAAAGAATCGCCCGGGGGGTACCGCTCGTTTGCGGTTGGGAATCAGCCGCAGCGCAGGGTGGGGCCGAGGGCGAAGGCCGCCCGGGGAGCCGTGGTGCCAGCACGGTCACCCCGTGAACGGTTGTATGCGCCCCGGCCCCAATTATCCTGCAAGTTCGCAAGGTCTTGCCGCCAAGCAGACGCTCTGGTACGACACATGGGTGGCTCCCTGAGTGTGCGAAGCCCGCCGTTCTTCGCGCTACGCAGCGACCGGAAGCGTAAGACCAACGACCGACGCCGGGCCCTCGAGCCAGACGCCGCCCCGAACCCAGGTACCTGCCTAGACCCAGACGCCGCTAAACCAGACATTGCGCATGAACACAGTGCGCATGAACACAGTGCGCATGAACACAGTGCGCATGAACACAGTGCGCATGAACACAGTGCGCAT
>JAKSBK010000574.1 GCA_022361155.1 Pseudomonadota bacterium | reverse complement strand
CCACGCAGCGATTCCGGCCGGCTGCCGACCTGGTACGGATCGCCGTTCGACGCCAAGAATGTCCGCGCGTTTTTGACCGCGGGCGTGCCGTTGTGCCAGGTCGGAAATCCCGAGCGGGTTGTTGCGGGTGGCAGCGCCGGTGCTTTTCGCGAAGAAATTCCTGCCACAGGCAATCACTGAGTTTCTGACGGAGTATCCGGAGGCGCAGCCGCCCGGCTAACCCGGAAAATTCACGTATAGCACAGGTTTAGTAGACAAGAACGGCCTCAGAACCGCAAAATGCGCTTGATAGAATCGTATTCAGCGAACTCCGGAGGCCGTTCTCGTGAAACATTCTGACAAACCGTCTATTATTTTTCCAGACCTGCTTACCAAGCCTGCTACGGTCGCCTTCGACGAGCCCGCCACGACCTCGGATGGCGGGGCCTTGTTGCTGCGTGCGCTGGATGCTGGGTTGGGCTTCGTTGACCGGCTGGCATCCAAGGTCCTTGATGGTAGGCAAGCCAGCAAGGTCATCCATCAGCAGATCGACCTGTTCCGTCAGCGGGTGTACGGCATCGCCTGTGGCTACGCGGACTGCAACGACGCGGATCGCGTCAGCGACGACCCAATGCAGAAGGCATTGCTAGAGCGTGATCCTCTTGGCGATGAGAGCTTGGCGTCGCAGGCAACACTGAGTCGTTTCGAGAACGGCGTGCGTATCGTGGAGCTCTACAAGATGGGGATGGAGTTGATGGAGTTCGTGATCGAGCGACACTTGAAGAGGTTGGGTCCTCGGAAGGTGAAGCTCATCACCATCGACATGGATCCGACGGAGGACAAGACGCACGGGGCACAGCAGCTCAGCATGTTCAACGGTCACTATGGGGCTCATTGTTACCTGCCCCAGCTGGCGTTCCTTACCTTCAACGAGGAGCCAGAGCAGTATCTGTTCGCAGCGGTGTTGCGTTCGGGGCTGGCTTCCGCGCACGACGGGGCGCTCGGCATCTTGAAGCGCGTGCTACCTCGCTTGCGCGAGAGCTTTCCGAAGGCTCGCATCGTTGTTCGGCTCGATGGTGGGTTTGCTACACCCAAGCTGTTTGAGTTCCTGGAGAAGCAGAAACGCGTGAAGTATCTCGTGGCTTTTGCTAGCAATCCAGTCGTTCTACGCGAAATTGAGCCGATAATGGAGTACGTCCGAGCAATGTCGGAACTGAGCGGCGAAACGGAGCGCCTATTCGGCGAGACGCAGTACGCGGCGAAGTCGTGGAAGCAGGAGCGACGGCTCATCATGAAAGCTTGAAGTGGACCCCATTGTCAAGACAGGAAGCGGCAGGAAATAAGGAACAGATCCGGCCTGGTCGCTGGTGATCGATGTCCGAGCGGTCTCCCGCACGGACCGTTGCTCTGCCTCTGATTCTCCTTTTTGTAAGTAGTCGTAGGGGCTGTGGGCAGTGTGGAAAAACGTCCGCGTTTTTCCAAGCCCTTGTGGGCAACGCTTCGTTGTCCACAGGGCGGCACTGTCCACAGCCCTCCGGGTTCTCCGGGCCGTCGTGGCTGGGCTGAGCTGGGGCGCCATCAGACGCCTCCGCTGCCGAAGTGGACCTCGTGCGGGGTCCGGTATGCGAGCGACTGGTGAGCACGCTCTGTGTTGTAGAAACCCCAGTACCGCCCCAGCTTGTCGTAGGCGTCGGGGACATCCGCGTAGTCGTTGATGTAGACCTCCTCATACTTGACCGTGCGCCACAACCTCTCGGTGAAGATGTTGTCGAAAGCGCGTCCGCGACCGTCCATGCTGATCTGAATCCCGGCGTCCTTCAGCCGCCCCGTGAAGTCCGTGCTGGTGAACTGGCAGCCCTGATCCGTGTTGAAAATCTCCGGCGTCGCCTGCGACAGCGCCGCCTCAAGTGCGGCGATGCAAAACGACCGATCGAGCGTGTTCGATAGTTCCCAAGCAACCACGTACCGAGAGAACCAATCTAGAATCGCCACCAAGTACACGAAGCCGCCTCTCAGGCGGATATACGTGATATCAGTGGCCCACACCTGATTTGGGCGCACGATGGCCACACCGCGCAGAAGGTACGGATACACCTGGTGTTGCTCGTCGGGCCGACTCGTGTTCGGCCGCGGATAGATCGCCTCGATTCCCATCTGTCGCATCAGTCGTTGGACGCGTTTGCGATTGACCTCGTACCCTTGGCGCCGCAGCCACTCGACGGTGCGCCGCGAGCCGTAGAACGGCGTCTTCGTATACTGCTCGTCGATTCTCCGCATGAGATCGAGGTTCAACTGGCTCTCCACGGCCGGGGCGTAGTAAAGGCTCGAGCGATTGAGTCCCAGCAGCTCGCACTGGCGCGCGATACTGATCTGGCTGCCCCGATCCACAGCGGCCCGCTTGGCATCAATCGCCGAAGACTCCGCCATTTTTTTTTAGCCACGCCAGCTCCATCTGGAGCCGTCCGATCTGCTCGTAGAGCGACTCGGTCAGCTTGTCGTCGCCCGGCGATCGAGTCGACTCGAACAGCTCCGCCAGGCGCTGGACCGCCACCTGCTTCCACTTGCTCACGTTCGTGGAACCGCACTGAAACTGGCTGCCTATCTGCGCTACCGTCTTGCGTTCCCTGAGGGCCTCGATCGCTACGCGGGCTTTCGTCGCCGCACTGTATCGCCGTCGTTTGTTTGCCATTTTTTCGCCTCGACTGGGATGTCCAAGCACCTGGATCTCGTCTCACCGTGTTCCTTAGCACCCTGTCCAGAAATCGGGGTCCACTATAAATCGCCTTGGACATCATGCATGTCCTCAGCTATCTGTGGCAGGCGTCTCACGCTTTCAACGAGGAGGGCTCGCAGGAGTCAGAAGATTGGGTTGCGGAGCGCTTTCAGCGAATCCTTGAGGGACGTGCGGGTACTGTGGCTGGTGGGATCCGCCGTAGCGCAACGCTTCGAGGGCTAACGGGCAGCAAGCGAGAGGCCGTTGATACGTGCGTGAATTACATCCTGAATCACAAGGGCTACATGCACTACAACGAGTACCTCGAGGCTGGTTACCCCGTCGCCACCGGTGTCATCGAGGGAGCTTGCCGCTACCTGGTCAAGGACCGAATGAATACAACCGGCGCCCGTTGGGGTGTTGACGGGGCTGAGGCTGTTCTGCGGCTACGCTCACTCAAAGCCAGCGGAGACTTCGAGGTGTACTGGAAGTACCACGAGCAACGTGTCTACGAGCGGAACCACGCTTCTCGGTATGCAGATTCGCCACCTCCGATCTGGCGTGGGCGGGCATCCAGCGATTCAAAGAGAAGCGGTCCGGCGCTCAGGCTGGTGCCTTCGTAGT
>JAKSBK010000573.1 GCA_022361155.1 Pseudomonadota bacterium | reverse complement strand
CGTGACGCGGACCTGGCGGAGCTGAGGCCGGGCCCGAGCACGAGACCCCCCGCCCGGACGACGCCAGGTCATCCCTGCCCACGAGCTACTCCCCACGCCGAGCACGCCGACATCGCGAACGTGGATGATCGGATCGGGGACATGGGCGAGCGACTTTTGCGTGCGCCGCAATTTCGGTATGGTTACATCGTGCATCTGCACAACACACGTATCCGGCGGGCGGATCGGGCACTCGAGGGAGCCAGGCCATGAGCGGAGCAACACGCGTAGTTCTGTTGGCGGGCGGACGCTCGGAGGAGCACGAAGTGTCGATCGTCTCGGCGCGCTGCATCTTGGCCGCAACCGAGCAAGGTGCACTGGATGTGAAGCCTCTGGTGGCTACGCGCGAGGGACGCTGGCTGTCGGAAGCCGAGTCCCGGCAGGCACTTCAGAACGGACGGGCCGATCGAGGTGGCGTAGATCTGGGGCAGGCACTGTCCCGCATCGCAGATGCCGACATCGTCCTACCTATGATCCATGGCCCTTACGGAGAGGATGGAACGCTCCAAGGCATGCTCGAGATCGCTGGGGTGCCCTACGTGGGTTCGGGTGTGCTTGCAAGCGCACTGTGCATGGACAAGGCCATGAGCAAGGACCTGCTGGCGCGCCACGGCTTGCCGCTGGTGCCGTACCGGCTCGTGCGCCGGGACAAGTTCGAGTCAGCTCCGGCGCGCGTGGTGCAAGCCTGCGCCTCCCTCAAGCCGCCTTGGTTTGTCAAGCCCGCAAATCTGGGCTCCTCGCTCGGCATGTCCAAAGTCCATCACCGAGAGGGACTGCGCGCGGCGATCGCGCACGCCCTCACGTTCGATCGCCGCGTCGTGGTGGAGCAGAGCATCGAGCGGGCACGGGAGTTCGAAGTCGCCCTGCTGGGCAACCACAAGCCGGAAGCCAGTGCGGTCGGAGAAATCACCTACGGTAGCGAGTACTATGACTACGAGACAAAGTATGGTGAGGGCCGCGCCGAGCTCCACATCCCCGCCCCAATCGATGATTCGCTGCGCACCACGCTCCAGAGCATGGCGAAGCAGGCTTTTGTGCTGCTGGACTGCGCCGGCCTCGCCCGGGTGGACTTCCTCTACTGCCCCGAGCGCAGACAGGCGTATGTGAGCGAGACCAACACCCTGCCCGGTTTCACACCAACTTCCATGTTCACCAGGCTCTGGGACCACCAGGGACTCAGCTACCCGGCGTTGATCGAACGCCTGGTCGAGCTAGCGCTGGAGCGGGTCGATCCGGACTGAACGGGAACCAGAAACGACCGTTCCTGTCAGTATGGATGCCAGGAACCGGCCGGCAGGGTTTGCGCACAGGAAGGTTTGCGTGTAGAGTTCCGCCGCCTATGCGGCCGGATGCTCTGCACGCTCGATTCCCGGCAATCCATCCCATGTGTGCCTCTCATGGGCATTTGCACCATGAGCCCGAGGTCGGTGGTGTGTGAGCGTTGAATTGATTCGCTAACGTCCTCAACGCCGGCCCCAGCGGTCGGCGTTCGTGTTTCTGGCCAGCAGACACCACGCCGGCTTCGGGGCCGCCCGCAGGTGCTGTCGTGACCGAACCAGACGCAACACTCAAACTGGCATTACCCAAGGGACGCATGCAGGACGGCGTCCGCGATCTTCTTGCCGGCGCCGGAATGCATCTGGTAACGAGCGCTCGTTCCTATCGACCGCGCATCGACCAACCCGGCTTCAGCGTCAAGACGCTCAAACCCGCCAGCGTGGTCGAAATGCTGCACGCCGGCTCCCGCGACCTGGGCTTCGCCGGGGCGGACTGGGTGGCAGAAAAGAACGCCGAGCTGGCCGAGCTGCTGGACACCGGGCTCGACCCGGTACGCCTGGTGGCGGCCGCGCCCGAGGAGCTGCTCGAAAACGGCAAGCTGCCGAGCCGCCCGCTCGCGGTGGCCTCGGAGTACGAACAGCTGACGCGCGCATGGCTCGCGCAGCGCCGCATGGGCGACAGCTACGTGCGAGCCTACGGTGCAACCGAAGTGTTTCCACCCGAGGATGCCGACTGCATCGTGGATAACACGGCTACCGGGGCCACGCTCGAGGCCAACGGCCTGCGGATCGTGGCGGAGCTCATGCGTTCGTCCACGCGACTGTATGCGGCGTCAGCGGCGATGCGCAACCCCGCCAAACGCGAGCGTATCGAGGACTTTGTCCGTTTGGTTCGCTCGGTGCTGGAAGCCCGCCAGAGGGTCATGGTGGAAGTCAACGTCCCATCGGAGTCGCTCGCAGCGCTGGTCGCCCTGCTGCCCAGCATGCGCAGGCCCACGGTCGCTCGCCTGTACGGCATCGATGGTTTCGCGGTCAAGGCTGCGATTCCGCGTGCAACCTTGCCGAGTCTCATCCCGCGCATCCGCGCCGCGGGCGGATCGGACATCGTTGTCAGCAAGCTCGAACAGATTCTCGTGTAGGCGCCCCATGTCCATTGCCCGAACCTACGCACCACCTCGGCACGCCGCACCGGTTGATCTGGATCTATCCGGCGGCGAACGCAGCGAAGACGCCGCTCCTCTGTCGGTGCTGCTTTCCGGGCTCACGCCGGAGGCGTTGCGCTGCTACCCGCGGACCGCCGAGCTCGCCGCGCTCTTTGCACAGCAAGTCGGCGTTGACAGCGACCAGGTATTCGTCACCGCCGGAGCCGACGAGGCCATCGACCGGATCTGCAGGGCCGAGCTCGAACCCGGGGCAAACGCAGTCTGCACGCGGCCTTGCTTTGAGATGATCCCGCGCTACGTCGCTTTCGCACATGCCGAGCTACGACAGGTCGAATGGCACGAAGGTCCGCTGCCTGCGTCGCAGCTGCTTGCCTCGGTCGACCAGGCCACGCGCCTGCTGATCGTCGTCTCGCCCAACAACCCCACCGGGGGCACCGTGACCAGGCCGGATCTGCAGACCCTGGCCGGCGCGCGTCCCGAGCTGCCCGTCCTGCTCGACCTGGCTTACGGGGAGTTCGCGGACGAGGACTTGACCGGGCTGGCGCTGTCGTTTCCCAACGTTACGGTGACGCGAACGCTGTCCAAAGCCTGGGGGCTTGCGGGGCTGCGGGTAGGGTTTGCGCTTGGCAGCCCCGAGCGCATCGACAGCCTGCGAGCCGCGGGCAGCCCCTACTCGGTCGCGGGCCCTTCGGTCGCAATCGCAAAGCGGGCGCTCGAGCGCGGCGAACGCAGCAAGGAAGCGTACGTCGGGCAGGTGCGCAAGGAGCGTGCGCGGCTGCGGAAGCTGGCCGTGTCCCTGGCCTGGTCTTGCGAACCTAGCCAGGGCAACTTCGTGCTCTGGAGGGGCACGAGAGCGCTGTGGCTGCGCGATTGCTTGGCCGGGCTCGGAATCGCGGTGCGCGTTTTCCCAGATGAGCCCTCCCTGGCGAACGCGGTTCGCATCACCTGTCCCGGCGAGGCCGCCGCATTCCGTCGCCTCGAGGATGCTCTGCTGTGCGCGCTGCGCCCTGACGCGCTGCTGCTCGAGCTCGAGGCCGTATGCCGAGATGGACAGGACGATCGCGAGCTGTTGGAGCGCCTGCGTGCAAGGATGCGGCTCGGCCTCGTGACCACGGGCTCGAGCGAGGAGGCCCTCGGCATGCTTCGTGCCCGCGGAATCCAGGATTGTTTCGACGCCCTCGCATGCTGCAGGGACGGCAAACTGCAAGACGGCTCCGCTGCGCTCCGGGCGGCGCTGCACGATCTGTCGGAGCCGAGCGGTCGCTGCGCGAGAGCCTGGTACGTGGGCCAGACGCTCGAGGGCCTTGCCGCGGCCAGAAAAGCGGCGCTGGTGCCGCTCGCGCTGGCCGATAGCGAGGCCCGGGTGGAGACAAGCCTGGGTTTCCTCGAGCACGGTGCGGCCCGGGTCATGACGCAGCTTGAAACGCTGCAGGAGTGGTTGCCATGAACCGACGAAGTGCCAAGGTCCAGCGCCGCACTGCTCGGATCGAGCGCTGCACCAAGGAAACGAGCGTCGAGCTGGAGCTGTGTTTGGATGGGTCGGGCGAGGCGCAGATCGAGACGGGCGTTGGGTTCTTGGACCACCTGCTCGGCTCGCTGGCGAAGCACGCACGCTTCGATCTGAGCCTCAAGATGCAAGGCGATCTGCAGATCGATGATCACCACACGGCCGAGGACACGGCCCTGGCACTCGGATCCGCGCTCGACCAGGCTCTGGGCTCGCGCGAAGGCGTGCTTCGCTTCGGGTACGCGTACGCCCCCCTGGACGAGGCGCTGGCACGTGCGGTCGTCGACCTCTCGGGTCGCCCTCATGCCGAGATCGATCTGCAGCTTCAGCGTGAGTCGCTCGGTGCGCTGGCCTGCGAAAACGTGACACACGTGTTGCGTTCGCTCGCGCTCGCTTCCCGCTCGACGCTGCATGTCGACGTGCTGCGTGGAAGCAACGATCACCATCGCGCGGAGTCGGCATTCAAGGCGACGGCTCTGGCACTCAGGCAGGCGATCTCGCGCTCGGCTTTCGGCGACGTGCCGAGCACGAAGGGAGTCTTGTAGTGGCGTCCGAGGTCCTGATCGTAGCAACCGGGGTCGCCAACCTGGCCTCGGTTCGGGCTGCTTTGAGACGGCTCGACATCCGCTCCCGTACGAGTGCGAGTCCCGAGGGGATCCGCGCTGCGGAGCGGCTGGTCCTGCCGGGCGTTGGTGCCTTCGGAAGCGCGATGGCTCAGCTCGACGAGCGAGGCCTCACCGAAGCACTGATCGAGCGCCTTCGAGAGCGCCGGCCGACGCTCGCCATCTGCCTCGGAATGCAGCTGCTATGCAACACGTCGGAGGAAAGCCCCGAAGCCCGCGGGCTCGGAGTGCTGGATGGCGGCGTCACGCGCTTTCCCGCCGGCGTGCGCTGTCCGCAGTTCGGATGGAATCGTGTCGAGGCACCCGCGGGCGCCCGCTATCTACGCTCGGGATACGCCTATTTTGCCAATTCCTACTGCCTGCGAAGCGCCCCCGAGGGCTGGCGTGCGGCACAAACGGACCACGGTGGCCCCTTCGTGTCGGCTGTCGAGAGCGGAGACGTGGTGGCCTGTCAGTTTCACCCCGAGCTCTCGGCCCGGTACGGCGCCGAGCTGCTCGCACGCTGGTGCCTGCAGCGCTCGAGCCAAGGAGCGGGCTCGTGCTGAGCGCGAGAATCCTACCTTGTCTCGATGTACGGGCGGACCGCGTGGTCAAGGGGGTGTCCTTCCAATCCCTGCGCGACGCCGGATCGCCCACCGAGCTTGCCAGCGAATACGAACGGCAGAGCGCGGACGAGCTCGTGATGCTCGACGTGTCCGCCACGCCCGACGAGCGCCGCACCGCGCTGCACACGGTCGAAGCCATTCGAGACCGGCTCGGCATCCCGCTCACCGTGGGCGGCGGTGTGCGCAGCGTAGCGGACGCCAACAACTTGCTCGAGGCCGGCGCCGACAAGGTCAGCGTCAACACTGCGGCGGTGGCGGACCCTCCCCTGGTCGACGAGCTGGCGCGGCGCTTCGGCAGTCAGTGCACGGTGGTGGCGGTGGACGCTGCACGCACGCAATCGGGCAGGTTCCAGGCCGTGGTCCGCTCGGGCTCCGAGCGGGTGGCGCTCGACGTCGTGGACTGGGCTCGCGAGGTGGCCGAGCGAGGCGCGGGAGAGATCCTGCTCACCTCGTGGGACCGGGATGGAACCCGCCAGGGTTATGACTGCGCGCTGTTGCGGGCCGTGAGCGCCGCGGTGGCGATACCCGTGATCGCATCGGGCGGCGCGAGCCATGCAGAGCACTTGTTGCAGGCGTTTCGGGCAGGCGCGTCGGCCGCGCTGGCCGCATCCATCTTTCACTACAAAGACACGACCGTAGGCGCCGTCAAGGAGTACCTGGCGGCGCACGGAATCGAGGTGCGACGATGATCATCCCCTCCATCGACCTGCTCGAAAACACCGTGGTACAGCTGGTCGGAGGCGAGAAGAAGCAGCTTGATGCGGGCGACCCTCGTCCGCTCGCGCGGGATTTCGGCCGGGTCGGTGAGGTCGCGGTGGTGGACCTCGATGCTGCGATGGATCAGGGCAACAACACCGGCCTGATTCGAGAGCTGCTGCCGCTGGCTCGTTGCCGCGTCGGCGGCGGCATTCGTAGCGTGGACACTGCCCTCGGCTGGCTCGATCGTGGAGCCACCAAGGTGGTCTTGGGAACCGCGGCCCGACCGGAGCTGCTCGAGCAGCTGCCTCGAGAACGTGTGATCGCCGCGGTCGACGCACGGGACGGTGAAGTGGTCGTGCACGGCTGGCGCACCCGAACCGGGGTCGACCTGGCCGATGCGATCCAAACCCTGCGCCCGTTCGTGGGTGGCTTCCTCGTCACGCTCGTCGAACGCGAAGGACGCTTGACCGGCGTCGACTTCGAGCACGCGGCGCGCCTGCGCGAGCTATGCGGCACGGCCGAGCTCACGCTGGCCGGGGGAGTGACGAGCGCGCAGGAGGTGGCGCGTTTGGACTCGATGGGCATCGACGCGCAGGTGGGCATGGCGCTGTACACGGGCCGCTTGACGCTGGCGGATAGCTTAGCTGCCATGATGCAGTCCGACCGCCCGGACGGCCTGTGGCCCACGATCGTCGCAGACGAGCACGGCGTGGCGCTGGGTCTGGTCTACTCCGATGCACAGAGCCTGGCACAGACGCTTGCCAGCGGTCGCGGCGTGTACCGTTCCCGCTCGCGTGGCCTGTGGCGCAAGGGAGCTACGTCGGGCGCCGAGCAGGAGCTGCTGCGCGTGGACCTCGACTGCGACCGGGACTGCCTGCGCTACAGCGTGCGGCAGCTCGGGACTGGCTTCTGCCACAAGGAAACGCGCAGCTGCTTCGGCACCCAGGATCCCGGGCTCGGCGCGCTCGCACGCCGCATCAAGGCCCGGCACACGGCAGCGCCTCCCGGCTCCTACACGCGCAGGCTGCTGGGCGATCCCGCCCTCTTGCGCTCGAAGCTGCTCGAGGAGGCGGGGGAGCTCGCCGGCGCTACCGGCCATGCCGGAGTCGCGCACGAGGCGGCCGATCTGATCTACTTCGCGCTGGTCGCCGCCGAGAGCCGCGGGGTGGACCTCGAAGCGATCGAGCGCGAGCTGGACGCCCGCGCGCTGCGCGTGCGCCGCCGCCCAGGGCATGCCAAGACAGGACTCGAGGAGAAAGGCAGGCCCGCATGAGCGCTGGGGTGTTCGGACCGCTTGCAACACGTGAGCCAGGCAGTGCGCGACAGCTCGACGTTGATCCGGACACTTGGGAAACCGCGCACGGCATAGTCAAGGCAGTACGGCAAGGTGGCGAGCCGAGCCTGCGTGACCACGCCGAGCGGCTGGACCAGCTGGAGGCAGGCGCGAGCCTGGTCTGGACACGCGAGGACATGCGAAAGGCCTACGAGAGCCTTCGCAGCGAGGATCGCGACCTGCTGCAAACCACAGCCGATCGCATTCGGGGCTTTGCGCTGGCTCAACGCGCGACCCTGACCAACCTCGACGTAGCGGTCCCAGGGGGGCGCGCGGGACAGCGCGTGATCCCCATGCAGGCGGCTGGCTGCTACGCCCCCGGCGGGCGCTTTCCCCTTCCGTCTTCGGTCCTCATGACGGTCATCCCTGCACGAGCCGCCGGCGTTCAGACCGTATGGGTCGCTTCGCCGAACCCACAGGCCGTGACGGCGGCGGCAGCGCACGTGGCGAAGGCCGACGGCCTGCTCGCAGCGGGAGGGGCTCAGGCGATCGCCGCCATGGCCTACGGCATCGGCCCGTGCCCGCGTTGCGATATCGTGGTCGGGCCGGGCAATCGCTACGTCACGGCGGCCAAGCAGATCGTGTCGGCGAGCGTGGCGATCGACATGCTGGCCGGCCCCTCCGAGCTTGTGGTCGTGGCCGACGACAGCGCAGCGCCCGAGATCGTTGCCGCCGATCTGCTGGCTCAAGCCGAGCACGACCCCGACGCCTGGCCCGTGCTCATCACGACATCACCCGCGCTGGTGGAGCACGTGGTACGCGAGCTCGAAACGCAGCTAGCGACCCTTCCAACGGCCGACAACGCCCGCGCCGCCCTGAAAAACGGCGGCTACGTGCTGGCCAGCGGACACGATGAAGCGCTCGCACTGTGCGATGAGCTTGCGGCCGAGCACGTGGAGCTGCTCGTTCGTGAGCCCCAGCTGGCTGCCGAGCGCCTGAGTCGCTACGGCGGCCTGTTCGTAGGCGCGGGCAGCGCAGAGGTCTTCGGCGACTACGGGGTTGGTCCGAACCACGTGCTGCCCACAGGCGGCACCGGACGCTTCAAGGGCGGCCTCTCGGTGCTCGATTTCCTCAGCGTGCGCACATGGCTCGACCTCAGCGAGCCCGCGTCGATCGCCGCGGACACCGCCCGGCTGGCACGACTCGAAGGCCTCGAGGCCCACGCCCGATCCGCGGAGGCGCGCGGAGGCGCATCGGGGTGAGCAGGTGAGCAACCCTGAATCCGAGCCTCTGCCTTGAAGATCGAAGCCACGGGCGCCACGATCCGGTCGTGCCCTTGCCCGGCGGCCGTCAGGCGCACGATGCCGCAGGACAACTCGATCCCAGCCGGCCGATCGAGTGGCACGAGTTTCCGATGGGGCACGAAGTCTGCCCCGACGAAATCGGCGTCATCAAGCGCCGGCTCCACGAGCGCTATCGCTAGCGGACCCGACGTGTGTGCAAAGCCGACCGCGCCGCCGCCGCCCGTCGCGGAGTGTGCCTTTCCTTGAACCAGGCCGAGGACGAAAGCCGCCCAGAAACCGCCTCTTTTCCCGGTCACCGGACGGCATGCTTGGGCACGGCGCCGCAACCTGTGGCAAACTGTCTACGCGCTGTGCAGTGGCATGGGTGGCGATGAACGGTAAACCCGGCGGGCAGCTTCAGGGCCAAGTCTTGAGACGTGCGGTGAGCAACGGCTGGTTCCTGCTGGTCGGAGCCAGCCTGCTCGCCACCTCGGCCATTCCGCCCCGCATGGTGAGGCTATTCATCGAAGTGGATGGGCCGGCCTTCACGCTGACCGACGCCTCGCCCAAGCGACGTTTTGTGGTGCGCATCGAAGCCATCGGACCCGGACCAAACGGGCAGGACACAACGGCGCCGCCCCTCGAGGGCACGCTGGTGATGGGCTTGACGCACTCGCCCGGCGGGCCCGCAGGCACGCAGAGCCCGCCGTGGGTTCGAGTCAAACTAAGGCACGGACATGAAACCGTCATGTCACGCCCGTTCCTCGAGCGCTCTTCGTTGTTGCCAGAAATCGAGTTTGTGGGGGGCTGCAGTGAAGCAAGCGCCGCCCCCGCGAGTCCTTGCGTAGCGAGCCTTGAGGTCGAGTTCGATCGTGCAGCGAGCCCCGTCGCTCGCACCGAAGTTCGGTGGTCACTCTCGTTTTCCAAGGTGTGGGCTAGCGAAACCGATCAGGGAGGACAACTCCCGTGGGTCATCGAATTCGCGGGGCAATGAGGACGACCGGGCAACTCCGGGCTGGGGGCTGCTGGCGGGCCCTTTGTCGATGCACCCTCGCGGCAGGGCTCGTGCTCGGAGGCGACGCGTGCGCCCCGGCGGATGAGGTTTGCTTTCTCGACTCGTCCGAGCTCGGGAGGCTCTCACCTAGCTTTGGGAGCGGCACGCGCCAAGGGAGAGTCGTTCTAGCGGCGAATTCGATGCAGGTTGGCACCCTGCGTGTGAGCGTCTCTGGTCTGCCGGAGCTTGTGACAACGCGCGAGACACTCAGTAGCGTTTCGCTCACGATGTCCTTCTTGGCGTCGCACATACAAGCGCCCTTGAATGCCGAGCTGCCCGAGGTGAAGCTGACGCTCGCCCCAACCGCTTCGCGCATCCGCAGACTGCACACGCGCGAAGTACGCGCGCGCGGTGGAAGCAGCATCACACACCGCCGAGTGCTGAGCGACTGTTTCAGCGATGAGCGAGAGGCGTGCTGCATGCTCGGCGCGTCAACGTGTTCCAACACCGTCGATTTCACCCTCTCTCGTAGCGATACCCTGTTTCCGGACGTGCGGATCGAGTGGCAGGCGCAAGCCAGCGCGAGCGTGTTCTCGTGCCTGGAGCTACCAGCGGAGCCGCAGGTGGAGATCGAGGTCGTCAGATGATCCGAGCTCGCTACCACCACGAGTCTCCGCCGCTGCGTGCGCTGCGTCATCCGATCGTGGTGGCGAACGTCGTGCTACTGGTGATCAACGATCACTGGCTCAAACAGGCATGCCCGGGCTGGTTCAGTGGCAAGCTCTCCGACGCCGCCTTCATGGTGCTCGCACCGCTGTGGCTGCACGCCGCTTGGACCCTCATCTGCGGCCGCTCGCGCGCGGCTGTAGCCGAGCGAGGCCGGCGTGGGCTATGGGCCTCGGCAGTCCTGGTGCTGGTGAGTTTCGTGCTGATGCAGACCACAGCTTGGGGGGACTGGTTGTTCCGCTACGGGCTGGCGAGCCTGCAGTGGCCGTTTCGCGCCCTGGCGGCTCTGGCGAGGGGCGACGAGGCGCACGGCCTGCGACCGGTGGCGGCGACGCCCGATGTCACGGATCTGGTCTGTCTACCGCTGCTGGCGGTACCGTTTTGGATTCAGCATAGGAGTCTGCGTCCAGTCCCTCGCCAAGCACGAAGCCGCTGGTTCCTGCTGGCGCTGAGCGCTGGACTCTGTGGCCTATTCAGCGTCGAGACGCCGGTTCTTGCCCAGACAGGATCGCCGGCTCGGTCCCACCGCTTCTTCGACGCTCCAGCGCCAGCCATGCCAACACCGAAAGTGACTGAAGAGCAAAGCGGCTTCTGCTTTCAGGCCTCGCCGGGTCTCGGGCTGATATGGATCAAGTCGCAGGCGAGTGTGCTGTCCGGGTTCAGGCAGGGGATTCCCTCCACGGCGGTAGCAACCGGCCACGGTTTGGATCTGGACATCGGCGGCGGCCATCGTCGCTGGCTTGCCTTTGCCACGCTCGGCTTCCGAGCTTACCCGGACCCACACACAACGTTGCGCGGCCGGACGTTCAGGATGCAGGGCGTCGAACTGGGAACAGTCTCGATCGGGGCTGGCGCGACATACTACCCGCTGTCCGGACTGAACCTCCACGCCACGCTTCGCGTCGCACTCTTTGGGCTAGACTTGCCCTCCCCGTCGGAGTTCCTGCATGGGTACGCGGTCAAGCTCGCAGCCGGACACGAGTGGCGACTTGCTCGCCACTGGTGGATCGGTCCGGGCCTCGCCGCGCAGTGGGCCCGGTTGGACGATCCGGCGTCAGCGAGGTCCGAGGCGCTGTCAGGAGAGCTCGTTGTCAGCCTCAAATGGTGGTAGGACTGGCTCCACGCGGCGCTGCACGTTCAGCGCTTGGGTTCGTGTACCCTTGCCGCGCCCACGCCATCGTGGAAGGCCCGGACGCAAGCAGGCCAACCATCGCGCTCGAGGGTGCGGTGTGAGCCCCGCTGCCGCTTGATGTTCCAGCCGATCCGGCACAACGCTGCAAGCACGCGCCGCGGTTTGGTCGTGGGCCAGTCGCTCGCGCTGCTGGCGAAAAAAGGGCCTACAAGAGCGGTGAATTCGAGGCTGGTCCCTGCGGCGAGTCAGCGCGGCGTAATGCAAGGGTTCCGCGCATCAGACGGCTCATGTTGAAACTCGTCGCTTTGGGCGCTAGACCTCGGACGCTATGCCTTCGGATACGTCGATCACGCGCCGCAAGCGAAAGCGCAGGCACCGCACGCTTGGCAAGGAAAACCGCAAGCGGCGTCGTCGCAACACCACGCCCAAGTTCCCTCTCGACCCTGCCGCGGCTTCAAAGTCGTAGTGCCCGCGTCCTGAGAGCCTGGGGCTCCGCCACAAAATAGCTTGCCCACCTCGCAGGTCCCAAATGCCGCTGGCTGTGTTGCACCTCCTCGAAATATCCCCAATATTCCTCGTCGTTGCGCCTTGCCAGCGGCACCTGGTCCTCTGCGATCTGCACAAGTTATTTTGTGGCGGAGCCTAACCCGCGTGGGTGTGTGTTTCGGTTACCACGCGCACCGATTGGCCGACCGAGACGTTGAGCTTGGTGGCGGCGCTCTTGTTTCGGGCGGCAACCTCGAAGAGGTCGTCGGAGCCCACGAGGGCGAGCAGCTCTCCAGCGTGCGTCTGCTCGTAGTGGGTACTGAGCCCCTGCACCCGGTGTCCTCCCACGTACACGACCACGCGCTCCGGGCTGACTCCTTGCAGGAACCCGCGCAGCGTGCCCTCCGAGATGTTCGAGATCAGGTTGCCGAAGCGGTCGATGTGGATGACCGTTCCGAGCAGCTCGCGGTTGCGGACTTGCACGAGAGGGAAAACCAACCTCTTGTAGTGCTCCACGCGTGCTCCCAGCGATTCGGGGGTCGCGCCTGCAGCAAGTCGGGCTGCTGCCGGCGCGAAGATATCGCGACCATGGAACGTGGAGCTGATGTGCGCACGCTCGAGCCGCGCCGGCTGAATCTCGTACACCTGCTCGCTCCCGTCGAGCAGATAGCCAAAGGTGGCGTTGTCCGGCCCTACCAGCAGCTGTCCGCGCACACAGGCTACGATCGGGCGCCGCACTCCACCGACGCCTGGATCCACGATCACCACGTGAATCGTGCCCTCCGGAAAGCGGGGGATCGCTGCACGGACGAACAGCGCGGCCTCCTTGGTGTCGTGCGTGCTGATCTCGTGCGACAAGTCCACCACGCGCAGGTCGTGCGGACCCTCGGTCAGAAGCACGCCCTTCATCTGCGCAAGATACGCGTCGCGGGTGCCAAAATCGGTGGTCAGAGTGACGATCGGAGCCATGCTGCCGCCGGGATCCCTGCCGGACGCACAAAACGGTTGCTCGCCGGACCCGTGCAGCTTATGCCATGGCGCTCGCCACCGCCAGAGCCGTGCGACGTTGGCTTATGCCCGCATTCCCGTCACGCAAGGAAGACCCCCTCAAGCACTGGGGAATCGCTGACGCCATGGAGACCTATGGCATTAGCCGTTGGGGCTGCGACTACTTCTCGATCAACCAGGCGGGCAACCTGCTTGTTACCCCAGGGGGTGAGGGCAAAGGCGCCATCGATCTCAAGGGCCTGGTCGACGAGATTCGCCGGCGCGGGATTCAACTTCCGCTATTGTTGCGCTTCTCCGACATTCTGCGCGCTCGGGTGCAGCTGCTCAACGAGACCTTTGCCCGCGCGATTCGCGACTGCGAATACCGGGGCAGCTACTACGGCGTATACCCCATCAAGGTGAATCAGGCGCGCCGCGTGGTCGAGGAGATCAGCGACTACGGCCGCCCCTACCACTACGGCATGGAGGCCGGTTCCAAGCCGGAGCTTCTGGCCATCATGGCCATGAATCGGGATCCGGACGCGTTGTTGATCTGCAACGGCTATAAGGACGACGAGTACATCGAAACCGCGCTGCTGGCTTCAAGACTGGGCAGCATGGTGGTGCTGGTTGCGGAGAAACCGGGCGAGCTCGAGCGGATTCACAGCGTGGCAAAGCGGCTCGGCGTACGGCCCACACTTGGCATACGAGCACGCCTGAGCGCCCGTGGTGCAGGCCGCTGGGAGCAGTCTGCGGGCGACCGCTCCAAATTCGGGCTCTCGGCTGCGGAGATCCTGGAAGCGGTGGCCGCGCTACGCGGGCGCGGCGAGCTCGACTGCCTCAAGCTGCTGCACTTCCACCTTGGATCGCAGGTGAGCGCGATCCGTTCTTTCAAGGACGCGCTCGGCGAGGCGGCCAGGCTGTATGTAGAGCTGTACAAGCTCGGCTGTTGCTCCCTGCACTACCTGGACGTTGGCGGCGGCCTCGGCGTGGACTACGACGGCTCGCAGACCAACTTCGCGTCTTCCATGAACTACACCGTGCAGGAGTACGCCAACGATGTGGTCTTCGCGACGCAGCAGGCGTGCGACGCAGCAGCGGTGCCCCATCCAAACCTGGTCAGCGAGTCGGGCCGCGCCGTGGCTGCACATCACTCGGTGCTGGTGGTCGACGTATTGGGCGTGAGCGAGGCGGCATCGATTACGCTACCCGAGGCGCCTGATGTGGACGCGGTGCCGCTCGCGCGCCATCTCCATGACACCTACGAATCGGTCAATCGCAAGAACCTGCTCGAAAGCTACCACGACGCCATCGAATACAAGGAGCAAGCGCTTCAGCTGTTCACGCTGGGCCATCTGTCGCTGCCCGCGCGCGTCCAGTGCGATCAGCTGTTTTGGGCCTTGATCCACCGTATCCATGCCATTGCCCGCACCCTGCCTGCGATGCCGGAGGAGCTCAGCGGTCTGGAGCGGGCCCTGAGCGACACCTATTTCCTGAACTTCTCGAGCTTTCAGTCGCTGCCCGATTCGTGGGCCGTAGGGCAGCTGTTTCCCATCGTGCCGATTCATCGCTTGAGCGAGGAGCCACGCCGGCGCGGCGTGCTGGCGGACATCACCTGCGATTCGGACGGCAAGATCGACAGCTTCATCGATTCGCGCGACGTCAAGCACGTCCTCGAGCTGCACCCCAAGCAGCCCGGCCAAGGCTACTACCTGGGCATCTTCTTGGTAGGCGCATACCAGGAGATTCTCGGGGACATGCACAATCTGTTCGGGGACACCAACATCGTTCACGTGTCCCTCGGTCCGGACAACAGCTATGCGATAGAGGAAGTCGTGGTGGGCGACACCATCAACGACGTGCTCAGCTACGTGAACTATCGACCGGAGGAGCTGCTCAAGCGACTGCGCCAGAACATCGAGGCGGCCCTGCGCGAAAACCGGATGACGCTGGAGGAATCCCGCCAGCTCATGGAGCGCTATCGTGCTGGGCTGGCGGGCTACACGTATCTGGAGGCAGAGTAGGCCATGCCCGTAGGGCCCAGGCAGCGGCCTGCCGAGATGAAGCCTCCCGCCCGCAGGGCAGGCCAGTCCGTGCTGGCCGGCGACGTAGGCGGCACCAAGACCGTCCTTGCGCTGTACGCGCCGGATGCTGCAGGTTCGCCATGCACGCTGCGTCGCAGACGCTTCACGAGCCTCGACTACCAGGGCCTGGCAGCCATGGTGGACGATTTCCTGGAAGCAGGCGACGACGTGGCCGCGGCGGCCTTTGGCCTTGCAGGACCCGTGCGGGACGAGCGCTGCCACACCACGAACCTGGCCTGGGTGATCGACGCAGCCGAGGTCGCCCGCGAAACGGGTATCCCGAGGGTGAGCTTGCTCAACGATTTTTGTGCAGCGGCGCTGGGAATCGGGAGCCTCGGCACCGACGACGTAGCGATCCTGCAGCAAGGCGAGGTGGATGACGCTGGGCCCGTGGCGATTCTGGGCGCGGGCACGGGTCTCGGAGAGGCTCTGTTGGTTCGCACCTCGGCAGGGCCGCATGCGGTGGCGAGTCAGGGGGGCCATGTCGACTTCGCGCCCCGCAACGAGCTCGAGATGCGACTGCTGGCGTTCTTGCTCAAGCGCTACGCCACCGTGTCGGTCGAGCGCGTGGTATCCGGGCTCGGGCTCGAGAACATCTACGAATTCCTGGTCACGGAGGGCTTGGCCGAGGCGAACCCCGAGATCGAGGCCGCTATCCAGCAGGGCGACGCCGGATCGGTAATCGGGAGCGAGGCCCTGCGAGGAGGGGATCGGGCGTGCGTGCAGGCGGTCGACTTGTTCGTGTCGCTTTACGGTGCCGAGGCCGGCAACCTCGCGCTCAAGGCGCTGGCAAGCGGCGGGGTGTACCTGGCGGGCGGCATCGCGCCCAAGCTGCTGGACAAGCTCAGGCAAGGCCCTTTCCTCGAGAGCTTCCTCGCCAAGGGCAGGATGAGGCCGGTGCTCGAGCGCTTTCCCGTGATCGTGGTGCTCAACCAGGACGTGGGGTTGCTCGGAGCGCGCGCGCGGGCGTTGGGGTTGCCCGGCACCCCCTGAACACCGAACACCCGTCGTCACCCGCCTGTCCCCGTTGATCGAGCGCGAGCTTCCGACTTGTTCGCCCGAGCTCGTTCGGGAACGGCGATGTGGGGCTCATTGCCGCCCGGGCGCTCATGGCACATGGTGAGCTTGTGGCCGGCACCCTGTACGAGCAGCTGGGCGGTGAAACCGCGCTGCGAGCGATCATCGGCGAGTTCATCGATGCGGTGTTCGATGATCCGATGATCGGATTCTTCTTCCGTTCCGCCGACAAGAAGCGCATCAAGATGCTCGAGCTGCAGCACGCTTCGGAGCTGCTCGGCGGCCCCCACCGCTACCGCGGCCGTCCGCTCGACAAGGCGCACGCCAAGCACCCAATTATGGGCGGACACTTCGACCGGCGCTTGCAGCTCTTGCGTGAAACCCTGGAGCGTCGCGAGGCCCCGATCGCGGTGATCGAAACCTGGATCGAGCATTCCCGAGCCTTGAGACCCCTCATCACGGGTGATCCCGACAGCAACTGCAACGCGGAACGGGCGCTGGCCAAGGTTGGCCGCAGCAGCGAGAGCTGAGCAGCCGTAACCGTTCACCAGGGTCTTTCGCTTGGACGGCGGCCCTTGGGCCAAGACCTGGCCCGCATCGGTCACCAGCCTCCGGTCGCTGTATCGATTCGGAACCGCGCGCCCGATCCGCCCGCGCAAGCGGCCGCGTCCTCGTCTCCAGGTCATCCTCCGGGATCGCAGGGGCGCAGCGACGAGAACTCCCTATAGTGTCGACCATGCCTCCGGCGCCTCGACTGCGGGTCGGCCGCTATCGCAGACGCCACCGACGATTCGTCTCGAAGTTGGCGACCGATGCGGGGCTAGATGCGGCCCTGAAGGATGGGAGCGGGTCGTGGTGGCCCGTGCTGCTGCCGTTTCAGGAGCGCGTACAGGCCGATATTGAGTGCCGCGAGCACGATGAGGCCGGCAAGCCCGGTGGCGCCAACGATGAGGTCGCTGCCGCCGCGCAGAGGCATCAACGCCACGCCGGCGGTCGCGTTGATGCTGCCATGCAGGACGGCGGCTGCTACCACGCTGGCGGCCTTCTTTCGAACGTAGCTGAAGAGCGGCGACCAGAGCAGGCAGAACACGACCATCATGACGACGCCGGCTTCTGGGTGCTCGGGGTAGTTGTGGCCGAACAGTATGAGCGGCGCGTGCCACAGCCCCCAGATCGCACCTATCAGCCACGACGAGCGCCAGAATCCAAGGTCGCTCAGCTCGCGATCCAGAAATCCCCGCCAGCCCAGTTCTTCACCGAAGCCAGCCACGGCGTTGAGGGTGGGGCCGGCCAGCAGGCCCTGGATGAGCCCGAGCCAGAACGGATGCAAGGGCAAATCCGTGCTGCTCGTCCGGCCTTCTGCCAAGGCGGCAGGGCTCAGGACGCGCTCCATGCGTTCGTGGATGCCCGACAGGTCGGTGACGAACGATACCTCGGGGAAAGCCAGGCTCACACCCGTGGCCGCGAAGGCTGCTAAAGGCGCCAGCAGCCAGGCGACCAGATACCAGCGGTTGAGCCTGAGGCTAACGCCCAGCTCGGACAGGGGCTCCCTGCAAATCGGACCCTTCACCAGGACGGCCGCCAGGGCTGGCATGAACATGTACAGCAGCGCCATGGGGATCGAGTCCGGTGTCGCCCATTGACCGCCTATCAGCACGAACAGCCCCGCGACCGTCCAGCTCAACCCGAAGGCAAGGCCGACAAAAATCAGCGTCTTGAGGGTGCGTACCTGCATCGTCCGATCAGAGCGCACGCTCCGCCGCAGCGCGGGAGACCTTTCGTGACAGCGCATTGGCGTGCCCAAGCCTCAACCAGCCCTCCAGGGCGGCTGCAAGACCGGCCAACAGGAACAGCATGCTGGCCAGTGGCCGCCGCGCGACCTGTTGCGACCCGGCGCTCGCGCTACGTGCCGGTCCGGAGTCTGACACCGGAACGTCGCCCGGCGTAAGGTCGCTCTCGGCGGGCGGGGGCGCGACAACGAACGCTGCACGTGGCCACGCCCGCAGGGCCGTGTTGTCGGCCGACCGAATCCGGTAGGCGCCGGCGAGACGCGTCCCTGTGAAACCGACGCGATCGTCCGGATGCTCCTGCGCGCGGAACTCGGTCTTGCTACCGTCGGGTGCCGTAATCTCCAGCAGGTTTGCACCGGGCGGGATCGTGAGCTCGACGGAGCTTTGGGGGCTTACGGGTCGGGAATGGACCATCGGCAGCCGCGCCAGCGACCTGAGGACCTCGAGCATCAGCGGCAGGAAGCCGGGGCGGTATGGCAAGTCCGTCCAGTCGTCGTCGATGCTGGTGGCGAGCAGCGCGACTCGGCCACGTCCAACGTTGGAGAAAACCAACGCCGGCGAGCGATCGGGGAAGCTCAGCGCGGTCTCACCGTCTTGGTCCTCCAATACGAGCCGCCGGTGGGTTTCGATCCGCGCCAGCCCTGAGAGATCCCTGAAGCGGGGGGGCGCGTGTGAGCCGAGCCGCAGGCCACGCTGAGCACCGCCCGCGATCTGCACCGGGCGCGCAGCCAACAGATCGGGTAGGCGCTCTTGATACCGGGCAGGCTCGAAGTTTGGGCCCGCGGTGACCAGAAGCCCACCCCCACGCCGGACGAATCGTTCGAGTTGTCGTGCGGTCTCCAAAAGAGGCGCTGGCGCGTTCGCCAAAACCACCACATCGGTCGCGGCCAACGAATGCGCCGCCAAGGCAGGGGCATCGAGTATCCGGTAGCTGAGCAGGCCCGGGTCGGCTGAAGCCAGAGCTCGCGCCAGGAAGCGCAGCTCATCGTCCGGGCTGTTCGGACGTGGATCGCCGTTGATGATCGTCACCTGCAGCGCCTGAGAGTCCCGCAGCAAGATCGCTCGCTGGTTGTCCTGCGCGAGCGCATCATCCACGTCGAGCACGAGCTGCGCCGCGGGATTGCCGCCCATCTCCGGCAGCGACGCATGCAGTATGCCCTTGGCCCGTGAGTGGACGAGAGTCAGGTGGGCCTTGGCCAGGGTTCTTTCTTCATACATGAGCAGCGCATCGAAACTCGCTGCAAGGCGTCCCTGACCCCGAACTTCAAAGGCCACGGAGACGCGGTTGGGCACGGATGGATCCTCCGCTGCGCGCGCGTCCTCGACCCACAGATTGCCGAGGTCGGAGGCCATCGGGCGCAAGCGCTCGAATTCGACCGTGGTTCCGTCGCCAGGCCACGCGATGCGCTCCGGTCGCGTGTGCTTGGCGAAATCGGACAGGATCAGCATCCGGCGATCGCCATGCCGCGCCGAGGCGAGCTGTCGCCGTGCCATCTCGACGGCCCGGGGGAGATCGGTACCCGCGTGGGTCACGAGCCGCTCGGGCGACAGGGCGTCCAGGGCGAGCGCGAGGTTCGACGTGCGACCGACCACGATGCGGGCGGGTTGGGCGGCCGCCACCAGCGCCACCTGAGAGCCTTCGGGAAGTGATCGAACCACGGCCCTGGCCCGTGCTACTGCGCCGTCGAGCAAGCTGCCGTCGCTGCCGGGACGCTGCATCGAAAGCGAATTGTCGAGCACCAGGGCGAGGCTCACCACTTCGCCCTGTCCCCAGGCCACATGCCGGAGCACGAAAGGACCGCCAACGGCAACGCACGCCAGAGCTAGCAGCGAAAGGCGACTCGCCAGCAGCGCGAGGTCCGACAAACGTCGTTTGCGCCGCTGGCTCTGGTGGGCCAGCCGCAGCAGCGCTATGGAAGGCAGAGGCTGCCTGGGCAGCTCACGCTGGCGCATGCGATGAATCAAGAAGGGGATCGCCATCGCCGCCAGGCCCATCAGGGCAAGGGGCGTTTCTAGACCCATCGGCCCCCCCTAGGTCGTCCCAGCGCTCGCGCGAGAACCCGTTCAGGCGGATGGTCCGTTCGGGCCAGGGTGTAGCGCACGCCTCTGGCGCTGCACTGGACACGGCTCGTGTCCAGGAAGCGACGCATCTGAGCCAGGTAATCCGCGCGCAACCGGCTGGGGTCGGTCGTGAGGCCAGGCTCTTGTTCCAGCCCCTCGAATTGCACGGGGTCGCCAAAAGGAAACGTGACCTCGTCGCCGTGCAGCACGTGCAATACGATCACGTCGTGACCACGTGCTCTGAGCAGGGATAGACCCTCGAGCGCGGCGTCTTCGAAGTCGAGCAGATCGCTGGCGAAGACCACCACGCCACGCGTGCGCGCCATCTCCGCGACCTCGCGCAGTGCGACGCTCAGCTTGGTGGGGGCTCCTTCCGGCGCCGGTTTGCTGAGCAGCACCAGCAGATCCTGCAGGTGGCCTGGCCGGCGCCGTGCGGGAATCTGCTGGCGTAGCGAGCCATCGATGGCGCAGGCCGCTACCGCATCCCCCTGCTTGAGCAAGATCAAGGCCGTCGCCGCCAACAACGTGGCGGCGTATTCGGCTTTGCTTTGGCCCCGATGCTCGGGGCCGTAGCTCATCGATCCAGACCGATCCAGCACCAACGTCGCACAAAGCTGCGTCTCTTGCTCGAAGTGTTTGATCACATGACGATCGTTGCGCGCGTAAACGCGCCAGTCGATGCGCCTTGGATCGTCTCCCGGCCGGTAGTCGCGGTGCTCGACGAAAACCGCACTGGCGCCACGATGCGGGCTCTTGTGCATGCCGGACAGAATCCCGGCTACCGTATGCTCCGCTCGCAGCCGCAGGTGGGCAACGCGGCGTGCTACGTCGGGGTCGAGTCGAGGACTCCTTTGTCGAGGCACTATAGAGCGCCGCTCTAGGGCCGCACCGCGGCCAGTAGCTCGTCTACGATGTGACCCACACCCACGCCTTCGGCCTCCGCGCGGAAATTGAGCACGAGGCGATGGTTCAGCGATGGTCGAAGCAGGGCCCTCAGGTCTTCGGTGTCGGCCGCGAAGCGTCCGTTCAGCACCGCACGCGCCTTGGCTCCCAGCACCAGCGCCTGGCAAGCGCGTGGTCCGCCACCGAAAGCAACGAAGTCCTTTACCGTCTTCGGTGCCTGTGGCTCGCCTGGGCGTGAGGCACGCACCAGGGCAACGGCGTGGGCGACCACATGCTGCGCCGCGGGTACCCGTCGTACCAGCCCCTGCAGCTCGAGTATCTGAGCCCGCGCAAGAACCGGCTTCAGGGCAGGTTCGCCGCAGGATGTGGTGCGCTGCACGATCTCGCATTCCTCGTCGGCGTTGGGGTAATCCACGTCGATCTGAAACAGAAAGCGGTCAAGCTGAGCTTCGGGCAGCGGGTAGGTGCCCTCCTGTTCAATCGGGTTTTGCGTCGCAAATACCAAATGGGGCGCCTGAAGGCGATAGGTTCTTCCGCCCACGGTTACCCGGCCTTCCTCCATCACCTGCAACAACGCCGCTTGTGTCTTCGGTGGAGTCCGGTTGATCTCGTCGGCGAGCAGGATATTCGTGAAGATGGGTCCTGGTATGAAACGGAACGTACGTGTCGCGCTGACTGCGTCCTGCTCCAAGACCTCGGTGCCCGTGATGTCGCTGGGCATCAAGTCGGGTGTGAACTGGATCCGATTCGACTCCAGCGACAGAACCTGCGCCAGCGATGTCACCAGGGATGTCTTGGCGAGGCCGGGCACGCCGACGAACAGGCCGTGACCCCGCGCAAACAGCGCCGTCAGCAGCAGGTCCACGACGCCTTGCTGACCGATGATCCTCCTGCGGAGCTGAGCGAGGACGTCCTGCCTGGCCTGCGCCAGCAGCGTCACGAGCTCGGCGTCGTCGCCGGCAGCCGCTGCCCGGCCGTCCCTGGCAGCATCGGTGCGGTCGCTTCTTCTCGTGGGCTGCGTGCTGTCGTTGGGGTGCGCCGGTACCTGGTGCAGGGCTTCTTTGCCGCCCTGCGTACCTTCTTCGAGCTCGGTGCCGTAGCCGGCCTGCGCTGTCTCACCGCCTTTCGCCATCGGATCGGGGGCAGCGTAGCGGCTAGCGACCTCCCAGGCCAGCACAGGCACGTGCCTCCAGACCACGCTCCTGCTCACTATCGGCAACGCGTGCCAAGTCGCAGTGAGGCTGCGGATCGAACGGATTGAGCCGGATCGCTGCCTTTAGCGCGTCGCGTGCACCTACCCGATCACCCTTGGCCAGCCGTGCAGCTCCGAGAAGCGCCTGCGACGGTGCGTGGTCTGGATGCCGAGCAATGACCTTGCTCACTGCACGCTCCGCGCGAACCGGATCCTCGGCGGCCAACGAGCAGCGTGCGAGGCGAGAAGCAATGATGGGGTTGTCGGGGGCGTGCGCGAGCGCCTTGTCGTATTGCAGGCTTGCAGCGAGAACGCGACCGCGCTCCCATAGCAGATCGCCCAGTCGCAAGTGGCGGCGGGCTCGCTTTACGAGGACGTCCGAGCTTTCGTCAACGGGACCCTCGCCACGCCGAAACCGCAGAGCGAGCTTGCGCGGGGCGGTGGAGCCGGAGGCCGAGGATTCCTCGAGCCGCTCCCGCCAAAGCGACTCGAGTCGCTTCCATGGGATGCTCACGACATCGGCGAAGGCGCGCTTGGCGTCTACACCTCGAGCGATCGCGGACACCGCCGAGCGTATGGCGCCCGCGCCGGCGCGTTCCACGAAAAAGTGCATGAACGTGGCAACTTGCGCGAATGCCAGTGCCGCCTCGTTTTGCGAGTCGAGCAGAGCGATCGAAGGGTGCAGCTGCTCGAACGCCAGCAGCTTGTCGTCACGCAACGCGGCAGCCAAGATGCCTTTGGAAGCGGGGTGAAGCTGCAGCTCGGCGGCTCCCGTGCGCCAACTTTGTTCGAGCAGCTTCGCGATGCCCTCCTGCAACCACACGGGAGCCTGGTTGCGAGACACGTAGCCCAACACCAGATGCACGAACTCGTGTGCGATCGTGTCCATCCATGGATAGCCCCTAACGAGAGCCCGGGGTGAAGCGATCATCAGCCGGTTCCATTTGCTGAGCGCGATGGTTCCCGTGCGCTCGATATCCGCCACCGTGAGGCTGGAAACACGCGCGAGGTCTGCAGGCGTAGGATAGATCTCCAGGCGAATGGGCCCAGGCACGCGCTGCCCGAAGAAGGCACTCAGCACGCCGTCCGCGGCGGACAGCACCTGCAGCGCGTAAGGCACCAGGTAGCGATCTGCCCCGGGTGCATACCTCACGACGAACCGCTCGTCCGTCGAACGTTCCTCCAGCAAACGACTGTTGACCTCGAGCGTTTCTGCTAGAAGCTCGCGCATGCCCTGCCACTCCGGGTCGCCGTCCGCGGACGCCGCAAGGGCCCGGTCCATCACCGCCAGGGCCTGCTGGTAGCGGCCCAGCATGAAATGGACCATGGATTCGCGGTAGAGCAGGTGAGGATGCCGTCGATGTTCGGGATCGGCCGCTGCAAGGACATCCTGAGCGTTGTTGGGATGCTGGGCGCCCAGCTGCGCGTCGATCTGCCTCACGGTTTCGACCAGCGAAGCCGGGGTTTGGGCAGCCGCGACCTGCACGCCAAGAAGCGACACGGCCACCAGCACGCCGGGGTGGGCTCTTGCCAAGGTCAACGCAGCAACTCTTGATAGTAGCGCGAAACCGCTCCCCGGTAAGCGCTGGGTGCGGACTCCTTCATGGCCTCGAGTAGACGCCGGCGCAGCTCGTCGGGTCCCGAGCCCTGGTCCGCGCCGGGAATGAGCACGCGTTCACCGGAGTCCGCTGCGTCGTATCCATGTCCATCGCCGCCGCCCGACCTGCGCGAATTGCGCGCCAGGCGGCGTTGCAGTCGCGTCAGGCCGTCCTCGGCCCGTCGCTGCGCGCGCAGTGCGTCTTGTACCTCTCCGGCGTCGAGGGATGCCTCCGCTCGCGACATGGCTTGTCGAGCATCCCGCAGCGCCCCGGCGGCGTCTTCGGACAGGGGAGCGTTGTTGGGTCCCGTTTCAAACCGCTCCGCAAGCTTCCGCGCAGCGACGCGCGCGTTGCGCTGGGCCTTCAGGTTGGCGCGTGCCCTCCGGCGGTCGCCTTCGTCCAGCAGCCGCGACGCATCCGGCGTGAGCCCCTTCAGCTGTCGTTCGAGCGCCCGCATGCGGCGGGTCGCCTCGGCGGCGTGGCGCGCGTTGCGCGCGGTAGCACCGCGGTGTCCGCCGAACATCTGGGCTTCGATCTGCAGGCTTCTGTCCAGCCCTTCCATATCGCTGCGCGCCTCGGCGGCCATCTGGCGGGCTGCGCCCAGATCTTCGGTGCCCAGGGCTGCACGGGTGTCCGCCAAACGCCGCCTGAGTCGTTCCATGACACGCCGATCGGAGTCCGCGAGACCGCCGCCCGCGAGCTTCGCCAGGCTCCGATCAACGCTGTCCAGGCGCCCGCTCAGATCGCGCTTGGCGGCTTTCGGAATGGGCATGCTCCCCAGACGCCCCAATGCGTCCTGCAGCACGTCCGCGCTTGCGCCTGCGAGCCGACCCTGTTCGGCCGCCAGCAGCGCCAGTCGATCCAGAGCTTCGGACATCGCTCGGTCGTGCGGTCCGAAGCGAGCCCTCGCGTAGCCGTCGCTTGAGTCACCCAGCAAGCGTCCGAGGCGTTCGATCCGGCTCGCAAGGTTGTCGAAGCCTTGTTGCGCTGCCTTCATATCACCCTGTTCGATCGCTTCGCGAAGCTGCCTGGCGGCGTCCGCAGTGGCCTCCTTGGGTAGCGCGTCCACGTTGATGAACTCGCCCGGTATGCGACGAGCCATCTGCTGGATCTTGTTCCCTAGCAGTCTCAGGTTTCGTTGCAGTCTGGCCAGCTCGGCCAACGCGGCGCGCTGCGCTTCCGGGGTCTTGGCAGCTCGGTAGCGAGCCAGAAGCTCCTTGAGCCGATCCCGGGCGGATGCGAGCTCCCGGGCGAGCGCCTCGGCGTCCTTCAGCCGAGCCTGCATGAGCAGGTCGGCGAGCAGAAGCGTGTCTGTTTCGAGTGTTTGTATCGACGTGGCGTCCTGTTTCCGCGCTTCTTGCAGCGATCCAGGCGGCCGCCGCTGCGATAGGCTCTCCGAGCGCAGCGACCGTCGCTGCCGGCGGAGCACCTCTCGCAGACGCACGGCTAGTCCCATGCCGAGGTCCTGGTCCTCGAGCTGTCCACTGAGCCGTCCGAGCGCCCTCAGCCAGTCTTGCGTGGCGCTTTGCAGCGCTCTGAAACGGTTGCGCAGCGTTTGTGGTGATCCAGCAACCGGGTTTTCCAGCCGATCCGCCAGCGTGTCCAGCATCTGTGAGACGATGCGCTGCAATCGCTCCAGATGCTGGGTCCGGCGACTGATCGCACTGGCGACTTCGAGTGCCACGGTTTCCGAACGGCCAACGTTGGGCCCTGTCACCTCGTCGCCGTCGCGCGCCTCGAGCCAGAGCAAGGGCGTGTCACCCGGGTTTGCGCCCATGTCCGCCAGCCGGAGCGTGTCTTGTCCGCGCACGCGTCGTCGCGCCGGATGGGTTCCCTGTTCCGACCACAGGGGCCGGCGCAGCAGGCGCCCGCTGGGCAACCGCACGACCAGCTCGACGCTCGCCACGCCCGTATCGTCCTCAGCAACGAACTCGATCGGAATCGGTTCCTCGAGCTCCACGAGGCTCGAATTCTCGGGGGACTCGATCCGGGGTCGGGGTGCTTGATCCCTGACCACGCGGACATGTCGCTCGAGCCCATCGCTCAGCCACTCCACGCCACGTTTCAGTCGGAAATGCAACGCGGCGTCCTTGTCCGCGACGAACTCGCCCTGCAACCGCCCGTCGCTTGCCACGCGCAGCTGCAGCCGCTGCTCGCCGATCCGCAGCTCGCCCGCGCTCACCGCGATGCGTGGCCGTACGGTGAGCAGGATGGTCGTCCCATGGGGCACTTCGATCAACGTGGGGTCGATCAGGGTCGAATTGGGCCGACCCAGGTAGCTGGGGTAGACGAGCCGCACCCTGGTTTGCTCGATGAAGCCTCTTGCCAGCGGTGCTGCGGCAGCTCCGAGGCCTGCGGTCAGCAGCGTCGCGGCGCCAGCGCGGGCATGATCCAGCGCACCTACGAGGATCGCGGTCGCGAACGGTGCAGCTGCTGCCGCCAAGACACCCCGCCGTCGCAGCCAGGCAACCGGAGCTACCCGAGCTGGAGGCAGCTTCCGTAGTGCGGTGCTCACTGCTCGCACGTGGGCCGCTGCCAGCCCCGCAGAAAACCCGCTCGGCGAGGCGCCGGCAAGCTCCAGAGCCGAGCGAGTCTGCGATGCCAGCCGGCGATCGACAACGGCCAGCAGCCCGGCGACACCCTCTCCCCGGAGCGACCAGGCTCCCCTCCACCCGATCCAGCCGGCCAGCAGCGCCGCGAGGCCCACTCCCGTCCACGCGAATGCGAGCCGCAAGGACGTCGGAATCAGGCCGCACACCAGTGACGCGATGGCGAACGTCAACGCTGCCGCACCCAAGGAGAACACCAGCGCGCGCGCGACCAAGAGCGTATAGGCGCGCCGGCGCACGGCACGCAAGTACTGGTTCACCAAGGCAGAATTCCTGTCGTGGCTCACTGCCGTCAGCCTAGCAGCATCCTGGACAAAGCGTTGCGGGCCCCCAGTGGCCCGCGAAAGAACAGCTTTGCACGTCCGGGCGAGGACCGGGTGCCGCTGGCCAAGCGCGACGACGAGGAGTATCGGGGATACTTCGAGCGAGCAAGACAGCCAGCGGTGGCCGGAAGCGGCGAAATGGACGAGCAAGTCTCTCGCGGGCCCTGAGCGTTTCCGGGGTCGCCGGCGGGTCGCCGGCCACGACGCTGGACCGGCCTGCAAAAGCCAATTACAGTAGGCCACGTCGGCGGTGCACACCATGTCGCTTGAGGACTCTTCAGAACACGAGCGGCTCGAGCGAGCCCTGAGGGAGCAAGGTACACGCCTGCGTGAACTGCAGCGAGAGGTGGACCGGCGTGGCGCGCTGGTTCGCGACATGGCGGAGCGGCTGGAACAGCGCACGCCCGCCGAGACCGTTGTCCTCGACGGCGAGTCGAGCCGGGCTCTGGATCGGCTCCGGAGGCAGAAGGAGCAGGCCGTGGCTCGCGCCGTCGAGACCGAAGCCGCTCGCGTGGAGCTCCTGCTGCGCTTGGATGAGCTGTCGGGCGATGTAGCGTGGTTGCGCAGCATGGGCGCACGCCAGTCCGCCGACTCGACGGATGCTGTCGGCCCGGCCGAGATGCGGGCGCTGGAGCCACGCATTGCAGAGCTGGAGCGCGCCCGCGATGGGGCGGCGGCGCAAGCCAGGGCGGCCGAGCAGGGGCTGCATGCGGCAACGCGGCGCACCAGCCAGCTGGAACAGGAGCTGGCAGCCTTGCGGCTCGAGTTGGTCGCTTCGAAGGACGCGCTCGCCGAAGCACTTGCGCCTGGTGGGACAACCGGCCCCGCGCCTGCCGTGGATGCGCGCTTCGAACCCGACCAGTCGTGCTTGGAGGAGCCAGACGCTCGAGCGCGAATCGCGGAATTGAGCGTCGAGTTGGTTAGGAGCCAGCAGCGTTGCAGCCAACTGAAGGCGCTGTTCGAGCGAGTCAAGAACGCCTCAGGGGAAGCGGGCGTAGACGAGGTGGTAGCAGCCTGTGCACGACTGCAGGGAGAGCGTGAGGGCCTTAGGGCGCGTTTGTCTGCTGCCGAGCGCTCGTGGCGGACCAGGTGCGATGCATGGGCGGCTCGCTTCAGCGGCCTCGGCGCACGCGCCGCTTGCGCTGACCTGGCCGCCCAAAAGCTGCGCGACAGCTCGGAAACCTTGAGTACGGTGAACGGGATGCTGCAGGAGAAGAACGAGATCCTGCAAAAGCGAAACGCCAACCAGCTGTCCCGGATCGCTGCGCTCGACCAGCGCGCCTCGGATCAGCAGCGCCAGAGCGAGCAGTTGCAGGCCAGCTACGAACAGCAGCGCCACCAAGCCGCCCAGTACCGGGCGCGCTGCGAGCAGCAACAGCGCGAATTCGACGAGGCGCGCGCGCGTCACGAACAGGGGCGGCGTGAGGCGGACGAGCTGCGTGCGCGTCACGAGCGGCGACAGCGCGAGGTGCAGGAGCTGTTTGCGTGTCGCGAGCAACAGCAGCGCGAAGCGCAGGAGCTGCGTGTACGGAACGAGGAGATAACCGGTGAGTGTGGGCGCCTGCAGCGCGCATCGCAGGAGGCGGAGCAGGGACGGCTAGCAGCCGTAGGGCACGCGCGTTCGTTGGAACAGACGTTGCTCGAGGCAAAGGCGGAGCTCTTGGCTCTGGTCGACGCGACCCTCGACGACGACGCTGGTCCGCCGTCTGCACTGAGCTCGGAGACGGCCGGAACGCGAGCCAAGACCCACGACCCGCAGGCTCACGGGGACGTCGCCCGGCCGAGCAGCGCGGACGTCTAGTCTCCAATTACTAGCCTCGTACGAGCAGCATGACGAGGACAGCATGACGAGGACGCGCACGAATACCGGTACGCGTGCTGGAGCGGGTCCTGACCGAAAAATACAAGCGCCGGGACTCGAGCCGAGTCCCGGCGCTTGAATGTGTTGATCCTACAGCAGGGTTCCGGACTGCGGCCTAGAAGTCCATGCCCGCTCCGGCCCCCGGTGCTGCGCCGGCCGCGGCCTTCTCCTCCTTGGGTCGCTCGGCGACCATCGCTTCCGTGGTGAGCATAAGCCCCGCTACCGAGGCGGCGTTTTGCAGCGCCGTCCGAACCACCTTGGTGGGATCGATGACGCCAGCCTTGAGCAGGTCCTCGTAGTCCTCGGTCGCCGCGTTGAAGCCCGTATTACCGCTCGAGTTGCGCACCTTCTCCACCACGATGGAGCCCTCGATGCCGGCGTTGGACGCGATTTGTCGCAGGGGTTCTTCGATCGCACGCCGCACGATGGAGGCGCCCACCGCTTGTTCGCCGTCGAGCTTGGAGCCATCGAGTGTTTTCTGGCAGCGCAGCAGTGGGGTGCCGCCCCCAGCTACGATGCCTTCTTCGACGGCAGCGCGTGTCGCGTTGAGGGCGTCCTCGACGCGAGCCTTCTTCTCCTTCATCTCGACCTCGGTGGCTGCGCCCACCTTGACCACGGCAACCCCACCGACGAGCTTGGCAAGCCGTTCCTGCAGCTTCTCGCGATCGTAGTCACTTGTGGTCTCGTCGATCTGACGCCGAATGGTCTCGATGCGTCCCTTGATGTCCGATTTCTCTCCGGCGCCATCAACAAAGGTGGTGTTGTCCTTGTCGATGGTGATGCGCGTGGCACGACCTAGATCGTTCAGGGTAACGTTCTCGAGCTTGATGCCGAGATCCTCGCTGATCACCTGGCCACCGGTCAGAACCG
>JAKSBK010000572.1 GCA_022361155.1 Pseudomonadota bacterium | reverse complement strand
ATCCATTCCATCTCCATTTATAGACTTCATGGCAGATGATGATCCGCTATTATGGCTTGAGATTACACTGATCCCATGGTTGTGACCAGCTCCTAAATAATCCGTATACTGGCTGAATCCCCGAAGAGAAATTAGGGTAATAACTAAAAGTCCAAGGGTGAATCTTATTGTCGTTGTTTGAATTCTATCCATGATCTAGTTATTTATTATTGTTATCTGAATAGAGGATTTCCTATTATCCTTGAAAATGGAGAATATGTAATTGCCATTTGAAAGGTGGGCGACGGATAGGGGAATCGTGTTTTCACCTTGAAATACATTTACATTGCCTGAATTTATCTCTCTACCCTTGAGATCGTGTAATTCAAAACGTGCATCGAAATTCTCATCACTTGAGACTATAATGGTGGCAATGTCTGATGCCGGATTTGGTCTAACATTCAGCTCCAGGCCAAGTATTTCATGATCATAAGTACTTGTAGCCAAGCCTGACGTTTCTATCCTGATCTCACTTAAGCTTGCACAATTGGCACCATAATTCTCAAGAACGGTAAGCAGGAGATATCTCGCCTTTAATCCATCAAAATCCGGACCCGGATCGCCCTCGTAAAAACCAGAAGCTTCTGGCTGTGATAATTCTATGACCCCCCACTCTGTCCAATTTATTCCATCTTCCGAATAATCAATAGCGCATGTCTTTATTGCCATATTCAATTGGTTCGCAACATTACAATTCCAGATATGCATCTGTCCAAGTGAATACAGATGACCAAAGTCATATCTTACCCAATGACTTATTGGCCTTTCCGGATTTGGATTTATTTTCTTCTGACAGGATATCCATGCGTCAGTGTATGAAGTATTGTGACGATCCTCAAAACACTGGGAATTTCCGCATGTGTATATCCCAATAAATAGCAGCAAGCAAATGAGCTTTCTCATATAAAACAAATTATTGGATTTAATATAAACTCAATGGGAAGTAGGTCCGGGTTTCTTTAAAATTAACAGAATATTCAGAATTGTATTTTACTTAAACCCATTTTTTTTAAATGTTGACAAATATTGATCAAAAGATTCTTTTTGTTTCTTTGCGAAAAATTTCAACATCAACCAACCAACTCTTGATATAATCTTACCTGTTTATAATCCTGGATCCGGATGGGAAGAAGGTCTGATCAAGAGGTACAATCTACTCGTTAATTCACTTCCGCCAGATTACATTATCCATCTAATAATCGTCAATGACGGGAGTAGCCGGGACCTGACGAATGAATTGAATAAGATCGAAAATACTCTTCCTCGAACAAGGTATTTTTCCTATTCTGAAAATAAGGGAAAAGGACATGCTCTCAGAACTGGTTTCGCTGCTTCAAAGAGCAAATTTGTAATGTTTACGGATTATGACTTTCCGTATACAACTGAAAGTATGGCCTCTTTAATACAATTGATTTTTAGCACCGGCAGCGATGCAGTAATTGGAATAAGGGAAGAATCGTACTATGAAACCCTGCCCGTGAGGAGAAGAAAAATCTCAAAGATCCTACGTTCTCTAAATCGGATTATCCTGAGACTTCCAACAAATGATACACAATGTGGCCTTAAGGCCTTTAGTGAACGGGGAAGAAATGTAATCCTGGAAACTAAGACCAACCGCTACCTTATTGATCTTGAAATCCTTAAGTTGATATCCAGAAAAAACTTAAAGATTCTCACACACACGGTATACGTCAGGGATAATATTTCAGCATCTAAAATTTCAAACCTTAATTTGTTGAATGAATTTGGATCATTTCT
>JAKSBK010000571.1 GCA_022361155.1 Pseudomonadota bacterium | reverse complement strand
GTAAGAGACGATCTGCCCACCAAGGAAGAAATACTCGCCGACGACAGGGTGCGCGACCAGGCGCTCGAGGCCATACGCCAGCGAACGCAGGGCGCCATCCGCGACTTCAAGAAAAGCATCAAGGGAATGCCGGGCGTCGACTACATCGCTCCGGTCGAAGTGGATAAGGCCTTTGCTCCGCTCTTGCACATCGAGGCGACTCCCGCGGCGCTCCGGAAGATCGGCGGGCTGGCAGACGTGATCCGGCTGGCATGGGGCGTGAACGAGCAGGAGGCCATGGGCGAGGCTTTCGATGGCATCACAAGGCAGAACATCGTGCGCGATGTTCAAGGGTGGGACGGCACCGGCGTCAACGTGGCCGTATGGGAGGGCGACTACCCCGAGTCCTGGTTCGACCTGCAAAGCGTACCCCTGGTCCCGGTCGGCTCCGGCTGCATGGGCATGTGGGGGTTCGAACGCGAATGCCACTGCCCCTCGCCTAAAGGAATAGGTTTGCCCCATGCAAGGGAGGTCGCAGGCATAATCCGGTCGTCAGGACTGACGTTCGGTGGCACGGCAAGTGGCGCGAACCTCCTGATCGCCAACTACAGCACGGCTGTCTTGGGAGACTGCAGGTTAATGCCGGGCGCCCCGAACGACTGGATCAGCGCTGCCTGGTGGGCAACCGGCAAGGGAGCCAGCATTCTCAACAGCAGCGAAGCCCATAAGTACAACAGGGCGCAAGAAACCTCGCAAAGCCTGATTGAGATGTATCAAGACTATCTTGTTACGCAGCCGCCCTATCCAACGTTCGTGACTGGGACAGCCAACGGAGGTAATTGGCTGAAGGTGGGCAGCGCCAACCGCAACGGCATCGTCGTGGGCGCGGCCGACGATGCGGGGTCCACCAGCCGCAGCGCGGCCACCATGCCCTGGTTCTCGCAGGGAATGAACCTGATCCCAGGTTGGGAGCTGCCCCATATCCTGGCTCCCGGGGTCGGCGTCAACACGGCGCAGCACTCCCCTCCCTGCACCCCCCCGAATCCTCCGGACCCGTGTGACGACACCAACGTTCCCAAGGGAGGGGCGGTTGGCACCAGCTATGCGGTACCCATCATTTCGGGCATCGTGGCGAGCGTCCATCATCAGAACCCGGGGCTGAAGTGGTGGCCGGAGGTCATGGTCCCCGCGCTCATGGTATCGGTCGAAAGCGAGGCCAACGTCCATGGGGTATGGCCGCTGAACCTGCACGACGCGGTAGATGATTGGGACGGCGCGGGCCTGGTCAACGCGAATGCCACCGTCCATCTGCTCAAACCCAGTCACTACAACACCGGTGGAGGGTCCTACAAACTGAGAGGGTTCAACGCGCATAGCCTGAGCCCGAGCACGCATCCCGCGGGCCAGCTGTTTCCGGAGGTCTATCATGCGCGCGCCGGCGACCAAGAGACGCTTCTTGTCGCATCGATCCTGTTCTCGCAGCCCCAGCAGTGCGAGCCTCCCCCTTGTTCCTCGGCGCCCTACCCGAATCACTCGCTATGTATCTACGATGCGCAGACTGGCAACATCGAGGCATGCTCGCAGCATCCCGCCAGCAACTACCAGTTCGTATCCGTGGACAATAACTCACCTAACGCCAAGGACTACGACATCAAGCTCTTCATGATCAACTGGAATGGCGTCCCGTTCGGCACGACCCATGGCATCGCATGGGATACGTTGGGGGATTAGGGCTCCCAATGGCGGCGAGCACACGTAGCGCTGTCCGGAGGTGGTGTGCGTTGCTGGTGCTCCTATGTGCCTGCAACTCGGGTGGCGCAGCGGGTAACGGAGGCAGCGCTGGTGGCGTGGGAGCGGCCGGTGGCCGGGGCGGTGGCGGCGCCTGGGGCGGCGCCGGTGGTTCCACGTGCGGCTGGGCAGCATCCGGCGGCTGGGGCGGCGTTGGCGGCGCCCGCCCCTGGGCAGGCGGTGGAGTCGGTGTGGCGGGCTTCGGAGGTCTCGGCGGCTGGGTGGGCGCGGGCGGTTGGGCCGGAGCCGGTCACTGGGGCGGCGCCTGGGGCGTTGGGGCTGCCGGTGGCTGGGGCGGCAGCGGCGGCTCGTTGGGCGCGGCCGGCCTTGGCATTGGGGGCGACGGATACAACTGCGACTTCCCCTTTCTACAGGGCTTGGCGGGCCAACCCAGGGGGCAGGCAAGCCTCTATTGCGGTAGTCAAGGGCCGATTTGCGAGGACGCCCAAGTTCAAGAGCTGTTGTGTTGCACGCCTGCGGGTGGCTGCGGCCTGCAGCTCGGAAACACCTGCGTGCCCAACGACGACAAGAGCGGCTGGCCCCCGCATAACTTGGGCTCCGCGTGCCCGCCCGCCACCTTGAACTTTGATTGGCTGGGCAACTGCGCCATGGCCGGCTGCTGCCGCCGGGACGGCAGCTGCGGGCTGTTGGCACCGTATTCGTGGGGTGTGTGCGTCGACCGTGTCCACTTCGCAGACAGGGGCCTGCAGCCCATATGCTGCAATCCAGCGCCCTGACGTGGAACAACCCCCGGACGGAATTGATTGACACGCAGCGCTGAGAGCGGCATCCCACTCAACGGCACCTGCCCGCCCCCGGAACCTGATCGGAGGACGGGATTGCGGCTGTGCGATGGTGGCTGTCGCCGGGGGTGGAAAAAGCGCGTCTAAACGGCGCTGGCCAATTGGATCAAGCAAGCCACCCACCGAATCCCGGGGCTTGAAGCGCGTCTTTTTGGCGCTTGGTTAGGCGCGCGGGCGAAGATCGTGGCGGAGCCAGCCG
>JAKSBK010000570.1 GCA_022361155.1 Pseudomonadota bacterium | reverse complement strand
CACTAGGCTACGCGACCGACGCAGGCGGTGGTTCCCGCGCTCAGCTGGCGCGCCCTGGGCAGGCGCGCGGTCCGCAAGCTGTCACCCTACAAAGCGAGCTAGTGCCCGTCCCGAAACTCCGGACCGAGCATGGCGCAGCGCCGCGGGGTCGGATGGCGAGTCGGCGAACCGAGGAAATGCGGCGCACCGAGGTGCGCCGATCGTTTGAAGTAGGGAATCGTAGGCGAACCCGCTTGCGGGGAGTCGGGAATTTTCTCGCCTATCTGATGTCATCGCGTTCGGTCTCGCCGTGACCACGTCCGTGTCGTGCGATCGTGGTTCCGGGCCACCGTCGGCGGCGGCCAGTTCACGGCTCGAGCGTTGTATTGCCGCAACCGGGCTAAGACGAGGTGGCACCGCCACCGACGAAGCTCTCGCGGCGGCTCGTTCGTGCGTCGAAAAGTACGTGAGGCTGCCGACTATCGACAGGTGGGCAGCGCGGCTCGAGTCGACGCCGGAGCAGGTCCTTCGGGCGGGCGACCGGACGTTTGCGGACGCTCTCGTCGACTGTGGGAGTCGGAGTGGAATAGAGATCGCTGTCCAGGCTACGGTTGCGGGGACTATGCGGATCGAAGCGAGGAATGCGCGAACGGGTGAGCGCCTCGGGTCCACCCATCTCGCGCTGCAGGCGTGCACGAAGATGGCGGAACAGGCCGAGCAGGCCCAGCTTAGACCTTTCCTGCGGGCCCAGTGAGATGGCAGCGCACATTGAACGCAAGGGCTCACATGGAGGTGCGATGGCTCGCAAAGTGCGGACGCTCGTGATGTGTCTCGCTATCATCGCGGCCGCCGCCGCCGTGGGCGGGTGCCTGCCGCTAAACTTCTCGGCCGGCCCACAGGCCGCCTGGACGTGGGGAAGGGGCTCCGGGCTTGCCTGGGGCTGGGAGGCGGGCACCGGAATGGGTATCCAGCGATTGAATCTCGGCCAGACCTACGGGCAGGGGGGCAACTTGTCATACGCGGTCCTCGAGCCGCACATAATGTACGTAGGAGGAACCCTAGGTCTTGGCTACGATACGTCGTCGGGTGTTGATCTCGTAGCGGGCGTGTGGGAGGGCCTACCGCTTCTGTATCCGAACGATTGTTGGCCAGAAACCAAAAACAAGTTGGGCCTTCTGGTAACTGTCGCGCTGGGCTACCGCTTCGGCAGTGAGCACCAACTCTACGTGACTCCCAAGATAGGTCTCTCCCCATCTATGCGGGCATGCGAAAGGGGGCCGGTTACGTTTTCGGGCGACTTTCGATAGGCTCCCTCCCCTTGGTGGGTGCAGCACGGTAAGGGCGCGCGTGTGCCCCAGGACGTGGGCGGGAAGGACATTCAAACCTGCAAACGCTTTTGGTGAGGTAGCGCGGCGGTCGGGGGGGGCCTGATGCGAGTGTGGGATGCCCTGGACGAGAGCGTTGTTTGGGGTCAAGCCCGCGCTCGGCGCCGCGCAAACAAGGTGCTCCCTGCTCGGTTGACCGCGACCAGAGGACGCAAGCCGGTGATTGTTACCGATCGGCCAAAAGCGCGTCTATTCGGCGCGGTCGCGCCTGGGGGGTCGAGCACGCCGTTTCGAGCGGCGCGCTCTTTGGCTTCCTTGACTCGGTAGCTGTTGGCCTCGATGGGGATGACCTCGCACCTGTGGATGAGGCGGTCGACGGGGGTGACGACACAGGCGGCGTGGGGGAAGACGTCGGGCCACTCGCTGAAGGGTTTGTTGGTGGTGAGCACGATTGGTTTGAGGGCGTCGTAGCGTTGGGTGACGACCTCGAAGAGCAGGTCGGCACCAGCAACCGTACTTGCCCACGACTCGGCAGAATCTGACTCGTCCAATCTCTCATCGGGATACCTCCGGCTCGGCGCTGGTTGACTCTCGGGGCCGAGCTCGACGCTAGCCTGGCCCTCGTCGGCGCCCGGATTCCATCCCTGATGAGTCACTTTGTCGCGTACACGCGCCCGATAACGCGCCTGCCGTGTCGCGTGATGGCGCGCGCCCCGCGCGCTCTGCTGGTAGCGCGCCGACGCCTGGCGCAACTGCATTCGCCGCATCTGCGCAGCGCACCCCGAACCGCAGTAGCGCCGACCATGGTCACAGCCCCGACAGACTTTCACCTGACGACGGCAGCGCCCACAGCTAAAAAGTCGGTAACTCGCCTCGATCGCTCCGAAACTTCAGCCATTT
>JAKSBK010000569.1 GCA_022361155.1 Pseudomonadota bacterium | reverse complement strand
ATGCTGCGTTCATTGGCCTTGGCCGCTTGCTGCCTGCAGCGCTAGCGCTACTTCGTGATGCCGGTGACATAGTCGCGCTGGTGAAACCCCAGTTCGAGGTGGGCCGTGAGGCGCTGCGCAAGGGTGGGGTGGTACGCGATGCGCGCGCGCGTGCGCAGGCCATCGACGCAGTCAAGGCGCGGGCCCATCGCTTGGGCCTCGAGCTGCGAGGCGCCCTGGATTCGTCGCTGGAGGGTCCGAGGGGCAACCTCGAGCACTTCGTGTGGTGGGAGTCGACAACCAGGGCGGTCGAACGCGAGCCATGAGCTTGTTGCGCTACTGCCGTCGCCAGCTACTCTGCCTCCGTCAGCCAGGCCGATTCATTGAGGTGGTCCGGTGGAGCAAAGCGCCGACTCGGGAGTCGTCTAAAGGCAGGACATTGGACTTTGGATCCAAGAATGGTGGTTCGAATCCACCCTCCCGAACCCCAGCTCCGGCCCGTTCGGCGATTCGTCGTGTCGCGTGAGATTCCCGCACCAAGGCGGCTCGAGAAATACGAGGTCGTCGAAGAAATCGGTCGTGGCGGTATGGCCGTGGTGTATCGGGCACGGGACTTGACGCTGAGACGGGATGTCGCTCTCAAGGTCATGCATCCGCACCTGAGCGGCTCGGCCCAGGCCAGAGCCCGCTTCGCACGCGAGGCGCTTTCGGTTGCTCGGCTGCGCCACCCCGGCATCATCGCGATCTACGATTACAGCGGCGAGGATTCCGAGCAGAGCTACATCGCTACCGAGCTGCTCACCGGACCCACCCTGCGCCAGTTCGCCGAACAGCACCCGGAGATTCCCAGCGAAGTGGCTGCCTGTTTTGGGATCGCCGTGGCGCGCGCGCTGAGTGCGGCCCACCGCGCACAGGTGGTGCACCGCGACGTCAAGCCCGAGAACGTGCTGATCCACGACCGCCGCCTCGTGAAGCTCAGCGATTTCGGGATAGCTCAGCTCGCAGACGCTCAGACCATGACCAGCACGGGTCAGGTGCTGGGATCGCCGGGGCACCTGGCCCCCGAGCAGCTTGAAGGGCGTGACTGCGATGCCCGGAGCGATATCTTCTCGCTGGGCACCGTGCTGTACCTGTTGGCCACGGGCAAGCTGCCCTTCCGCGGCCGCAACACGCCCCAGATACTCAAGAGAATCGCCGAAGGCCGCTACACCGATCCGCTGCAGGTACGGGCGAGCATCGGCGCCCCCATGCGCGACATCCTCGTGCGCTGCCTGCAGCTCGATCCAGGCGCGCGCTACCAGAGTGCCGTGCAGCTCGAGCAGGATCTCAGGGCCTTTGTGGAGGCCGTGGGGATCAGCGAGCCCGCACAGCTGTTGTCCGACTACCTGGGCGACCCCGTGGCAGTGGCTCAGCGCTTGCGTGAGTCCACGATTGCGAAGCTCGCCAAGCTCGGCGAGCAGGCCCAGGATCAGGGCCGGATCCCCGAGGCCATGGACCACTTCAACCGCGTGCTGGCACTCGATGAGGGCAACGCGCAAGTGCTGCAAAGCCTCCAGCGCCTGGGCCGCGATCGCCGCCGTCGCCTCGCCTTGCGCGCCACCGCGCTGGTCGCGGGTGGGTGCGTGCTCGCGCTGGCGTTCTATCTGATCGCGGGTCAGTGGCGCCGCGACCGCGGCGTGGCCGAGGCCGCGACCGTCACCTTGCCGTCCTCCCGTGTCGAGGATCCGTTACGTCGCGACGCCGGATCGAAGCAGCAGGTCACCGCTTCTCGGTCGCCACACACCCCGGGTTTCGTGCGCGACGGCGCGGCGGTCAAGCCGACCGCAGGCCCGGTGATCGCACAGCCGGGCGCACCCCGCGGCGCCTCCTCGGCGCCGCCGGTGCGTCCGCCGGAGACTGCCGTCGCCGCCAGCGAGCCCCGCGGGGCGTCACGCAGCAGACCGCGCGCCAAGGCATCACGGCGGCGGGCCGGCGCGAGCGACACGCCCCGGACGATCGTGTTCCAGCCTGTGCCTGCCAATGTGTCCATCGCCGTGGATGATGCCCCCGCCAAGCCCTTCGGACCGTCGTTCAACCAGATTGAGTTGCCTCCGGGTGAGCATGAGTTCGCCTTCATCGCGGACCACGAATGCTGCTTCGATCAGCGTTTCCGCCTGCGTATCCCCCCGGGTCCCGGCGTCACGACCGTGCGCAAGCGCCTTGCCCTGAGGCCGGCGGGGCTGTACGTGGTCTGCAACGTCCCGGCCAACGTGCGCGTGGACGACAGCAAGACCAGCGGTCGCTCGCGTAGCGTCCTTTCGATCCCGCTCGAGCACGATCGGACGGAAGTCCACCAGATTACGGTGACAGCGTCCGGCTACCGAGATTATACCCGCAAGGTACAACTCCGAGCCGGCCGGGTGGAAACCGTAAAGTGCAGCCTCGAGCCCGCAAGCACAGCGCCACAGCAGACCCCTTAGCCCCGAATCATGCCACGCGGCTGGGCGTCTATCCGGGCGCGCTGCCGGCGAACTGCTGGTGGCCGCTGGCCGTGTCGGTCCAGGCGCTCGGTCGTATGACCGTGCTGTGCTGCTGGGTGGGTCTCGCGACCACACTGTTTTGCCTTGCCCCGGCAGGTGCTTCGGCCACCGACCTCGACGATTTCCAGCGCGCCCGGCGTGCCTACGAGCTCGGCACCTATGCGCGGGCGGTCGAGCTGTTCGAGGTGCTCGTGGTGGTCGAGCCGCCCCGCCTCACCTCGGGGCCGCTGCTGCTGGAATCGCGCAAGTACCTGGGTGCGAGCTACCTCTTCGTCGGGCGCGGCGCGGACGCGGAACACCAATTCGAGGCGCTGCTCGAGGAGGACGCGAGCTACGAGATCGACCCGCTCGCCTTTCCACGCGAAGTTCAGCGCGTGTTTGGCGCTGTTCGGGAGCGTTTCCTAAAGCAGCGCCAGGCTCGCGCGCGCGAGCACCAACTGGCCCAGGCGCGAGCTCGCAAGCAGGAGGTACGCCGGCTTGAGGAGGAGCGCGCTCAGCGCAGCCGCCTCCTGGAGCTCGCGCAGACCGAGTGGGTCGTGCACGAGCACTCGCGCTGGCTGGCCTTGCTGCCCTTCGGAGTCGGGCAGTTCCAGAACGGCCACGTGGCCCTGGGCCAGGTCTTGGCCGTGGGCGAGGGTGCCCTCCTGGCTGCCAACCTTGTCAGCTTTGCGCTGTGGAAGAACGTCGAGTCCCAGCGCGATCAAGGCAAGATCGACCCCTCCAGGAGAGCCGATGCGGAGCGCGTGGCCACCATCTTTCGATTCACCAACCAAGCTTCCTTCGTGCTGCTTGCCCTGGCAGCCATCGCCGGCGTGGTCGATGCGCAGGTCCGCTTCGAGCCCAGCACCACGGAGCGCCGCCGCCGGCCGTTGCCACCCGACCTCAGGCTAGGCCTACGTTCGCCTTTCGGGCTAGGGCTCGCCCCCGGACGCTTCATGCTGCACAGCCACTTCTCGCTGTAGGTAGCCAGCTATGGGCGGGCTTTTGCGT
>JAKSBK010000568.1 GCA_022361155.1 Pseudomonadota bacterium | reverse complement strand
CCCTTGTGGCCCCTGCAAGGATCCTAGAGAGGCCCCCGACGGGGAGGGGACCAAGCGCCAGACTGATACCGGCCATCACCTTCGCCCAGTCTGGAGCGTCGGGATCCACTAGCGTCACTATGTCTCCCGCTGGCGTCAAATCCACGGCGACCTCGGCGGTCCGCACACTTCCACCCCCACCCCCTGTCGACCCCGGACCGACGTCCATCGTGGGGTCAAGAACGTCAGAGCCACCGGGGCGCCCGATCGGGAGTATTTCCCGGGGGTTCCGACCTGTGGAGGACGGCACCGGGTTGCACCACTGACCGCCCCTGCTCCCTTCCGGTGATGCGATAGGCACGGTTCCGTCAGGGCACGGGGGAATCGGCTGGCATGGGTCTGCGCCCGGGAAAAAGGGCGCAGCGTAGTACCCGGGTGGACACGAAACGGGTGCTGGCTGACTGCTATCCGTGGTTGTCTGGCACTCCGGAGCCATTGGAGTGTCCTCACAGTGATGGCTGAACCCCGTGGGATCTGTCCAATTCAACGGATTATTGACCACATAGCTATACCGATTCCAGGACTGGCTGTTGCCCGGCTCGGGCACGAACGGGTCGGGCTGCAAAAACCTCCCCATGTGTGCGTCGTAGATTCTGCCCTTCATGTTCACGAGGCCGAGCTTGTTGAAGTGCTCGTGGCCGGTGTAGCCGAGTCGGGTCTTGGGGCGGTTCGGGTCGCTCGCGTTCTGGTCGACTCGGAAGCCGCCGAAGGGGGCAAACTCGCGGCGCTGGGCGTCGCTGCTGGTGTCGGAGTCGTTGCTGGCCACCACCGAGCCGAGGTGGTCGTCGTGCAGCGCCACGACCGCGAGCGACTGTGCGTTTTGCTTGTAGACGAGCTCCGCTACCGCGCGGCTGCCGTTATGGAGCACGAAGTGCGCGCTGGTTTCGCCGCCTGCTTGCTCCTCGTAGTACAGGTCGTCGAAATACAGGGTCTCGCCCGCGGGGTCGCCCTGTTTGTGGACGAGCTGGTCTTCGGCGTCGTAGATGAATTGCTCCGAAAAGCTCTCGTTGCCGATCTGGACGTCCAGGCTGGCGGGCTTGTGAAAGCGGGTGTAGGCGATGTTGGACAGGTTCGCTCGGCCCGGGTCGCTGCTGCTGCGGGTGGTGAGGTTTCCGTTGTCGTCGTAGCTGTAGTCCTCGCTGAGCTCGCCCCACGAGGTTTGCGTGACCCGATGCGGGAAGTTGGTGTCGTAGGTGAGCGTCATCTGGCCGCTGTCGCCGTCCAGGGGCCGCTCGGTCAGGTTGCCGCCGCTGCTGTAGCTGAACTTCCGCCCCGGGTCCGCGTCGATGCCGATGCTGGAGACGCGCTCGAGGTGGTCGTAGCTGAAGGTTTCTTCGCGCAGCCGTGTCCAGTGCAGGTCGCTCCGGTGCAACAGATTCCCGTCGTCCGTGTAGACGTACGCGAGGTCTGTATTTCAGTATCGCAGCTGCCGCCGGAACAGCGGCCCGTGCGAATCGTGGCGGGCAACCCGGTGATCCGGTCGTAGCTCCTGAGCGTGCGCTGGGTGGCGCTCAGGAACTGCTCTTCCTCGAGCTGGTCGAAGTCGTTCGTCGAGACGGCACGCCACAGGTAGGCCCCGGTCGGGCTGCTGTTGCGAATGGCCTTGGGCGCACCGCTGGCCGCGTACTCGTAGTAGGCGGCGAACGAGAAGCCCGTGGGGTGTGGATAGTCGACGTGGTCGATGCGCCCGCGCGCGTTGTAGTGGTAGCTGGCTTGTCGCCGGGGCCGGTTCGGGTCGTTGGCGCCGCCGTACAGCCGCTCCTTGCTGTTCAAACGCCCCGCCCAATCGTACGTGTAGTGGGTTTCGTGCCCGCTCGAGCTCACGCTCTTGCGAAGCGTGCCGTACACCCCGTGGGGCGACTGGCCCTCCGGGTACTCGATGTCCCACTCAAAGCTCGTCGTGGCGGCCACGTTGGCTTGGCTGTCGAGGTCCTGCCGTTCCCGCAGCCGTCCCAGCGCATCGTACCGGTAGCGCGTGACCTGACCTGCAGCGTCGGTGCTGGTCTCGAGCTCGCCAAAGGCGTTGTAGCTGCTGAAGCGGTAGCCTCCGAGGTCCGAATCCAGAATCGCAGTCACCTTGCCCCAGCGGTCTCGAAAATACGTTGCCGCGTGACCCGAGGGCGTGAAGACCTGGCTCACCCGGTCGAACGGACCGTTGGTAAACTGCGTGCCTGGATAGCCAAAGGGGTTGCTAGAGACGGCCTGCGCGCGCGCCAGGCACGTGCTGCTATCCGCGCTGGGCTCGACCGAGCGCACGGGCTCTGCACGCACGCCCAGCCACTCGCACCGGATCCGGCCTACCGGGCTCTTCACGCAGGCCACGTTGTGCCAGTAGCAGCGCTCCTCGGTCGTGGCCTCGGGCAAGGGCACGCCGTTCCGGTCGGTGCCGCGCACCACCTCGGTCACCCGGTCCAGCGCGTCGTAGCGGTAGCTCGTAAACACGCGGCTCTTGCCTCGTTTGATGAGCCGGCCGATGCGCTCGAGCCGCCCGAAGTCGTCGTAGTGCAGCTCCTGAAGTAGCGGCGTGGCGCCGAAGCCGCTGGTCGACCTGAACGTGGGCCGGCCGTGCACGTCGTGCGCCACGTTGGTGTACTTGGGCCACACCACCACGCCCGAGCTGCTCAGGTAGCCTTCCTCGCGCACATCCACGCGCACCGAGTTTCCACCTCCTGCGAAGACGTAGTCTAGCTTGGTTCGCACCCCCGCGGCATCCACCTCGTAGCGCCTGCGACCAAAGCCGTCCGGGATGCTGTAGCTCTCGATCGGGCTACCGTTGGGCACCGCTGGATCGGAGGTTCGAAGCACCATCCCGAGACCCCGATCGTAGTCGATGTTCACCACGTGCCCCTGCGCGTCGGTGACCGATACCGGAAGCACGTGGTTGCTGTCGTAGCCGATGGCCGTCTCCCGCATCTTCACGGCCTCGAAGGTCTGCCCGTATTCCCTAATCGACCACACGTTGCCGAGCGCGTCGTGGTCGAACTCGCTGTAGCGCGTCACGGCGTCGTCCGGTTCGACCTCACGCTGCCTCACCACGCCCTTGTTGGCCAGCGCATGGCCCGGCAACACGTCCTCGTAGTACCAGTAGCGTGTGCTTTGGCTCGTGGTGGCCGCACCGCGCGTGCTGCTGACCGT
>JAKSBK010000567.1 GCA_022361155.1 Pseudomonadota bacterium | reverse complement strand
CCAGCCGGACCGTGGTGCATCGGCTGCTCGATCCGTCCGACACCTCGGTCACGCTGAGCACTCTCGCCAAGGCATCAAAGGCCCTCGGCCTGGAGCTCAACGTCTCGTTCTCCGAGCCCGACGCAGCCTGAGCGTTAGCGCTAAAGGGGGGGTCGCCCTCGTTGCTCGCCAACCTCCGCGGGACACCAGCAAGTGTCTTCAATGCGTTGTGTCGCAGAACCCCGTCGTGGCCGTAGACGTGAACGTGAGCGTGGTCGTGGTCGAGTGGGCTATTTGGCCAGCCAGCAGAGGTCGCGTATCGACACTTCTCCGGGCACGAAATGCTCCACCGCCTCCCACGGGCACATCGCAACCCAGGATGCGCAAGCGTTTGACCTTGGGGTGTCGAGAGAGGAGGTGCTCGCCCATGCCAACTCGTCGAAGACGAACAAGGCCATTGTCACCTTGGATTGTTGCGACAGCGGGGAGCGACCCGTTCGCAGCGCCGCCGGTTACGGCCGGTTGCCGGAGCCTGGAATCCGGTGCAAGATCCAGGAGAATGGCTGCCAAAGCGACTGCAACAAAGAGCCTGGACGAAGCCGTTGCGGCTCTGCGAAAAGACCCTACGGCGCACGTGCGGACTGAGGTGCAGGGCTTGGCCGTGGAGATTCGGGTTGTGCGCGAAGAGGCGAACCGCACCGCAGCCGCTATCTTCGAGGAACTCGGACCTTGGGAGGGCGAGGATAGCGACGAGATCGCCCAAATCCTCACCCAATGCCGCAGGCAAGGCAGCACTCGGCGCGTGCCGGATCTGTGAGATTCGTTCTCGATTCCAATATGGTCATCGCCGCCCTCAACGGGCGCGCCTCCGTTGTTGAGCACCTCGCCCGAATCGCTGCCCTGGACGTTGGGATTCCGGTGGTCGTAGTCGGAGAGCTTGTGTATGGTGCGCACCGGTCGAGGCGCAAGCGCGAGAACCTCGGCCGAATCGCCAGGCTCACCCGCTCGTTTCGCGTCCTGAACGTCAACCGTGCCATCGTCGAAAGGTATGGAGCCATCAGGGCGGCGCTCCAGAGCAAAGGCATCACCAAGAGCGACTTCGACCTGGTGATCGCGTGTACGGCTCTCGAACACGAAGCCGTGCTGGTTACCGACGATGGTGGGCTCCTGGACGGATCCGTTCAGGGCCTGCGCGTGGACAACTGGCTGGAACGAGCTCGAGGAACCTAGCCCGCATCGGTCACACCAGCCTCCGGCCCGCTCGCAATACCGTACGTTCAGGACAATGTTGGCGTTTCCGGGGCTGGTCGACACGCGGATCACGCCGAACCATATCTCGCTGCTGTGCATCGGGCTCGGGCTTGTGGCCGGAGCGCTCGCGGCGCAAGGCGGTTATGCCTGGATTCTGGCGGGCGCGGCGCCTGCTGCGGCGCGACTCCTTCGTGATGCTCACCTTCCTGTTCGCGTTGGCGGGCGCGGCGCACCACATGCTCGTCGTGGTCTTTCTGGGCGGCCTCAGCGTGTTTTCCTACGCGTGCGCTTCCCTGCTCGCAGCCAGCCGGCTGCTCCGGGCAAGGCGTCGCGCAAGCCGGGCCGGCGCCT
>JAKSBK010000566.1 GCA_022361155.1 Pseudomonadota bacterium | reverse complement strand
CCGGTGCCGTCGGCTCCGAAGGCCTACGTATTGGATCCAGCCGGTGTTGCGACCTGCTCTCCGCCTGCCAATTACGTTTACGACCCGCGTCTCGATGAGGTCAATTTCGCCGAGCAGGGCAACGTCTTCACGAAGCTTCCCAGCGCCAAGTACGCGGAGGGCGCGCTGCCGAGCTCGAAGTATGCGCCGGTGGTCTCCCGGGCACCGGTGGATCTGGGCGGAGCAGCATGCCAGCGGGTCAAGAGCGAAAACGGGCTCGTACAGGCACTGGGGCTGGCCGGACCGGCTGATCTACCGGCCGATGGGCAGCTTCTAGCGTGGCTCGTGATCGATCCGGCGGCGGCCGTTTATCCCTTGGGCCAGTCGGAAAAGGCGGGCCATTCGGGGCTCGGTCTGCAGCGCTGGGGCTGGTTGGATCGCTATCTCTTGGCCTACCTCGATGGCGGTCCGATTCCGACTGCTCCCGTGCCAAACACGATGTCCACACAGCTGTTGGCCCAAAAGCTCTACATCCCGAGCCTGGTAGCAACCGACCCGGCCGACCCATCCAAGACGAGCCCGGGCCAAGTGGGTGCAGGCTACGATGTGCTGCAGTTCATGCGGAACGAGCCGGGCTACTCCCCGCTCTGCGAGGTTTGGCGCTACAACGCGACCGTTGCGTTTGATCCGGATCGGCCGGAGCTCTACCAGGGGCCCAAAGACGAAACGTCTGTCCTGGCCATGGATCCAGCTCCCACTCGCTACCTGCCCACACCACAGGAAGAGCTCAGCGGCTTCGACCGGCGTTACGTCTACTGTTTGCAGGTCGTGCAGCAGGTTCCATGAGGAAGAGGGATCAGATGGAGGCGCGACTCGGGAAGCGAATGAGACTGTTGATGCTGACCGTACAAGCCGTGCTGGCGTTGAGCCCCGCGCTGGCGTTGGCCGTGGGCGAGCAGCTTGGACGAATCAAGGGGAGGGTAATCGACGACCAAGGCCAGCCCGTGGCAGGCGCCACGGTCACGGTGGAAGGAGCAGCGCTGATCGGCGAGCCGCGCCAGGTCAAGACGGACGCGCGCGGCCGCTTCTTGATCCAAAGGCTTGCGCCGGGCCCGTATCAGGTCAAGGTAGTGGTCGGCGAAGAGCAACCGCTGCTGCGAAACGCCAGCGTCCAGGCCGGGGACACGGCGTCGCTTCGGATCAAGACGACCGAAGTGGAGGTCATGGAAATCACCGGCATGGCGCTGAGCACGCAGGCCGACGCTGCTCAAACGGGTGTAGCGGTGGATGCCAAGACCCTGAACAAGACCGTGATTCGCTACTTCGGGAGCGTGCCGGCGAACGTGCCGGGCGTCACGGGCGGTTCCAACATCAAGGGAGGGACGGGCCGCAACACGCGCTGGCTGGTCGATGGGCTCGACATCACAGGTCGAGGCGGCAACGTGATGCCCTTCGACTCCGTCAAGTCGGTGGATGTCGTCACGGGTGGCGGCGAGGCGCAGTACAACGCGCTCGGAGGCGTCGTGAATACGATGACCGCCGACGGCTCCGATGAATGGACGGCGAAGGCGTCTTTGTATCTGGTCCGAGCCTGGATGTTCGACCGTACCAAAGCCGGCACGCTTGCAAACAGCTTCGAGCAGCCATTCAGCACGACTCGGCCGGGCCGGGGCGGCAATTACCTCGCCGCCCTCAGGGTGGGCGGCCCCATCATCAAGGACAAGTTCTGGTTCGACGCTGCGTACAAGCTGCTCCAGAACGTCGAGCCTCCTTTCATGGCTTCTCCCCTCGGCGTTCCCCCGTACAACATCCAGCACCCGAGCTACAAGTACACGACCCAGGGAGCGCGCGCCAAGCTGCAGTACGCTCCGACGTTGCGCCATCGGCTGCGGCTGTCGGCCAACACGTCGCCCGCCGCCTGGGACAACGCCGACAGGAGCAACAGTCGCTTGGCCGTGGCCGAGACCGGGGCGGCGCGAAGCTCGGGGTTCGTGATTGGCGCCTGGGATTACCTGCTCAGCGAGGATATCACCACGACCCTGCAGGTGGGCGTAACCGGCAGCCGGCAGCGCTGGGGACCTCAGGGCCGGGTGCGGAGCGTCGATTTCACAGGCTGCGAGCTGTTCAGCCCAAAAAACTGCGTCTACGATCCGCATCGAGCCCAGCACACCAACTTGGTGGACGGCACGCGCTGGTATCAGGGCGGGGAGGACTCGATCACTTCCCAGCGTGGCTTCCAGTTCGACCCGTCGGTTTCCATTCACGGCCGCTACTACGGCACCCACGACATCAAGATAGGCATTCAGGCATCGGCCGACTCCAACAACGTTACCAAGGAGACGCCCGGCGGCTACACCTACCAGGATCGCAAACCCGGAGCGAAGCTCGAGGATGGGCTGTGCGATCCCGACAACCCGGCCACCTGGGACGCCTGCTACCGGCGGACCGAGGTACCCTCCGTCGACACTACGCAAACGGGCTACCAGGCCGGCCTCTATATTCAGGATCGCTGGTGGACTCCCTTGGAGTGGCTCCACGTCATGCCGGGCATCCGGTTGGACTATGGCACTACCTATGCCAGCGGCGGAGAGCAGGTGACAAGCTTCCTTGGCTTCGGGCCGCGCCTGGGTCTGGCGTTCGACATCACCGGCGACGGCCGTAACGTGATCAGCGCGTACTATGGGCGGCACACCGAGCCCATGAACCTGCGAGCGGCACAGCGGCTGGACGAGTCACGGGTACAGACCGTTTCCACCTGGCAGTGGGATTCCAACACCGCGGCCTTCGACACCCTGGTGTCGAAGTCGGGCGGTGAAGGCAACTTCAGCGTCGATCCCAACGCCAAGATGCCTCATTCGGACGAGATCACGCTGGTTGCGCGGCGCGCGCTGTCCCCGAGCCTGACTGCGAGCGCCGAGTATACCTACAAGAAGATCTCCAACCGCTGGGCGACCGTCGAGATCAACCGCATCTGGGACCCCACGGGGTCAAGGATCGTCGGCTGGGTGGACCCTCAGAAGCAGGGCCAGACCGTTTCCTTCTACACTACCCCGGATGATAACCACACGAACTACCACGGCGCTTCAGTGACCCTCAACGGCCACCCGACACCCCGGCTGCGTTTCCTGGGTTTCTACACGCTTTCATGGACATACGGTCCGGGCGGGGGCTACGGCAACCTCAGGCAGCGGCGCTTTTTCGACGGCTACCTTGGTCACGACGTGCGCCACCAGTTCCGCGTGATCACGAGCTACGACCTGGACTACCTCAGCTTCGGCGCCATCGCGCATTACCGAAGCGGCTCGAACCGCACCAAGCGCTTCTATCAGCAGTCCAGCGGTGGCTACGGTCTTCGCCGCTCGCCGAACGGAACGCTGCCGCTCACACCGAACGATATCTCGGGCGTTACCGAGTTCCGCACGCCCGACACCTTCCATATCGACCTGCGTGCGAGCATCCAGGTGCTTCCCGTCAAGCTAGGACACAAGCTGAGGCTGCACCTCGATATCTTCAACCTGCTCAACATGCGGACTGCCACGGGCATAGCCACGGCCGATCGCAGCAACTTCGGCCAAGTGACCGGCCGGCAGACCCCTCGCAACTTCCGGATCGGTATGGACTACGAGTTCTAGTTAGTGCCCGTCCCGGCATGCAGCTAGGATCCGCGATTGGCCTTGATCTTGGCGATCGCGTCTTTGGCGAACCGGGACAGGACCAGGCGTCCGCTGAGCGCAGCACGCTCGGCGAGGAGCGAGTTCCAGCTCTCGGTGCCTCGCCATAGGACCCGCTTGAGCTCGGCCATGGCTTCGGGGTCGTGCGCGGCCAGTTTGCTCGTCACGGCCCGGAGCTTCTCATCCAAGTCTTCGATACTGGGCGCCACGTGTGTGTAGAGTCCATGCGCCAGGGCCCAGCTCGCGTCGCGCCATTCGGTGTCGATCGCCATTGCTCCAAAGGCGGTACGGCCGACTCGACGTTCCAGCACAGGGCCCACGACGAAAGGGCCGATGCCGAGGTCGAGTTCGCTCATGCGGACGGCCGCCTCCGTGGTTGCCAGGGCCAGGTCGGCGGCTGCTACCAGGCCCACTCCTCCTCCGACGACCTTCCCCTGGACTCGGGCGATCACGAACTTGTGCGAGTCCCGCATCGCCATGATGACCTTGGCGAAGCCGCTGAAGAAGTGCATGCCGGCTTCCTGTTCCGAAATGGCAGCCAACTCCTCGAACGAGGCTCCGGCACAAAACGGGCCGTCGCCCTGGCTCGCGAGCACGATGGCGCGCGCCTGCGGGTCCTCGCCGAAGCGTGCGATTGCGTCGGCGATCGAATCGAGCAGCGCTCGCGGCAATGAGTTTTTCTTGGGATGATGGAAGCGCACCCAGCCTATGTTGTCGCTGAGCTCGCTCGTAACCTTGCCACTTTCGCTCATTGTCATGGCACCTCCGGGACACGCGTCTGCTACTCGGCCAGGGGTGTTGCTTCCCGGCACCGAACCAAGGTGAGGATCGAATACACGGCGACCGATTCATCGTTCTGGTTGAGCACCTCGACGTCCCACTCGACCACGCCCTGAGGCGTGTCGTCGGGCTGGCGGCGTTCCTTGACGGTCTTTTGCTTGACGGTGAGCCGAACGCGAATCGTATCGCCCGCGTAGACCGGCTTGACGAAACGTAGGTTCTCGAGGCCGTAGTTGGCGAGCACGGGTCCCTCGGCAGGATCGACAAACAGCCCCGCAGCTGCCGATACGATGAAGTAGCCGTGGGCGACTCGCTTTTCGAAGATCGAGCTTCGGGCCGCCAGCTCGTCCATGTGCGCGTAGAAGTAGTCACCGCTGACGCCTGCGAAATTGACGATATCGGCCTCGCCGATCGTACGCCGCGCCGTCAAGAACGTCCTGCCGATGGCGAGATCCTCGTATGGTTGCCGGAAGGGGTGGATCTCGCTGGGTGTGGTCGCCGCGCCGCGCATGAACCGATTGCAGATCCTGCTCAGCGTGGTGGGGGAGCCCTGCAGGGCCGAGCGCTGCAGGTAGTGCATCACACCTCGCACACCGCCCATTTCCTCGCCACCACCGGCCCGGCCCGGACCGCCGTGGATCAGGTGAGGAAGCGGCGATCCGTGACCGGTGGACTCCTCGGCGCAGGCGCGATTCACGATCATGATGCGCCCGTGGTAGGCCGCTGTCCCTAGCACGACTTGACGCGCTACTTCGTCGTCGTTCGTGAATAAGGAGCCCACCAAGCTGCCCTTGCCGAGCTTAGCCAATTCGATTGCATCCTCGACAGTGCCGTACGGCATGACGGTGCAGACGGGGCCGAAGGCTTCTACGTCGTGGGCGGCGCGGTGCTTGAAGGGTTCCTTGGTGTAAAGCAGGAGCGCAGGCGAAAACGCTCCCTTGTCACGGTCGCCCCCGACGACCGCGAAATCGTCGGTGTCGCCGTAGACCAGCTCGGCGTCCTGGCGAATCTCGGCGACTCGCTGACCGACCTCTTGGACCTGTTCCAGGCCTGCCAGTGGACCCATTCGCACGCCCTTTTCCGCCGGGTCTCCGAGCGGAATCTTGCTCAGGCGCATGGACAGCGCTTCGATCGCGACACCGCTCAACCTATCCGGTACGATCGCACGCCGAATGGCCGTACATTTTTGGCCTGCCTTGACGGTCATTTCGCGGCTGACTTCGTTGACGAACAGGTCGAACTCGGGCGTGCCCGGCTCGCAGGCCGGCCCCAGAATGCAGCAATTGAGCGAGTCCGCCTCCATATTGAAGCGCACCGCATGGTTGACGATGCTCGGCTTCGCTCGCAGCCTCTGGCCCGTCGATGCGCTTCCCGTCAAGGTCACCACGTCCTGGCCTGTCAGGTGGTCCAGGAGGTCACCCACGGAGCCGCAGATCAACTGCAGGGCGCCGTCGGGGAGCACTGCTGCATCGAGCATGAGCCTGACCAGCTGCTCGCTAAGGTAGGAGGTTATGGTTGCCGGTTTGACGATGGCCGGTACCCCCGCGAGCAACGTGGGAGCGAGCTTCTCGAGCACCCCCCAGCAGGGAAAGTTGAACGCATTGATATGGACCGCGACGCCTTCGAGCGGCACGCATAGGTGCTGCCCCAGGAAGGAGCCACGTTTCGAGATCGCCTCGGGGCCCCCGTCCACGTAGAAGGTCTCGTCTGGGAATTCGCGGCGACCCTTACTGGCATAGACGAAAAGCGTACCGATGCCTCCATCGATATCGATCCACGAATCGGCCTTGGTGGCTCCGGTCGCGGCGGAACGGCGGTACAGTGCGCCCTTGTGAGCCGTAAGATGCTTTGCCAGCGCCTTCAGCATCCTCGCGCGCTCGTGAAACGTCATTCGGCGCAAATTGGGGCCACCCACAGAACGGGCGTGCTCGAGCATGCCGGCAAAGTCCACACCCTCGCTGTTGGCTTCCGCAACCACCTCGCCGTTGACGGCGTTGAGCAGAGGCCTCCCGCGGCCCGTGCCGGTGACCCATGCCCCCGCGGCGTACGATTGCAGTTTCATGACTCGTCCTTCGCTGTCTGTCGCTTCCGCCTGCCCGTTTCTACTCCTCTCGTGGCCGCAAGCGTTTCGCGCCAGGTCTTGTAGCGAGCAGCCTGGCTGGCTCGACGCTTCGGGCGCCGGCGCAGAGGCGTGCACGGCTTCAGGGTCCGGCGCAGGCTTTCGGGCAGGCTCTGGTACAGGGCCGTCCCGTCGCTTTTCCACGCCAGCATGTCGTCGCTCACATCCCTGACGATGCGGGCCGGGTTTCCCACCACCAGCTTGCGCTCGGGGACCACCATCTCGCTTGGCACCAGCGCCAGCGCGCCGACGATGGCTCCAGCCCCAACTCGGGCGTTGTCCATCACCACGGCGTTCATGCCCACGAGCGCGTTCGCGCCGATGCATGCCCCATGGACGATGGCGCCGTGCCCGATGTGTGCTGCTGCCTCCAGTCGGACGGTGACGCCGGGAAACATGTGAATGGTACAGCTCTCCTGCACGTTGCAGCCATCCTCGATGATGATCTCGCCCCAATCTCCGCGGATGGTCGCTCCGGGTCCGACATATACGTCCTTTCCGATCTGCACATTGCCGACCACCACGGCCGCGGGATGCACGAACGCGCTCGCGTCGATTACGGGCTTGACACCTTCGAACTCGTAGGTGTTGCTCACTGCACGCGCTCGATGATGGTCGCCATGCCCTGGCCGACGCCGACGCACATCGTACACAGCGCGTAGCGTTTGCGGTGCTCCTCGAGCTCGAGCATGGCTGTGTGGAGCAGGCGCGCGCCGCTCATTCCGAGCGGATGACCAAGAGCAATGGCGCCGCCGTTCGGGTTTACGCGCGGATCGCCCGCCTCTAGGTCGAGTCGCGCGAGGCAAGCCAGCACCTGGACGGCAAAGGCCTCGTTGATTTCGATGACGTCCACATCGGCCAGCGAAAGCTCGGCGCGCGACAGCGCCCGCTTCGTGGCTTCGATGGGTCCCAGGCCCATCACCTGCGGCTCTACGCCCGCCACCGCGCTGGTGACGAGGCGAGCTTTGGGGGCGAGCCCGTAGCGCTGGCAGGCTGCGTCCGAGGCGACGAGCAGCGCACAGGCTCCGTCGTTGATGCCGGACGAGTTGCCCGCCGTAACCGTGCCCCTTCCGTCGCGGCGGAAAGCAGGCCTGAGCCTGCTCAGGTCTTCGATGCGCGTGTCGGGGCGGATGAACTCGTCCTGATCGCAGACACGCGCCGGGCCCTTGCGCTGCGGGATTTCCACCTTCACGATTTCGCGTCCGAGACGCCCGCGCTCGCGCGCCGCCTTCGCCTTGAGCTGCGAGCTCAGGGCGAAGCGATCCTGGGGCTCGCGCGGGATGCCAAAACGCTCTGCGACGTTTTCAGCGGTCTCGCCCATGGAGTGGGTGCCGTACTGCGCCTGCATTTTTGGATTGACGAAACGCCAGCCGAGACTGGTGTCGAACAACTCTGCGTTGCGGCCGAATGCCGTCGCAGTCTTCGACAGTACGTAAGGCGCACGCGTCATGTGTTCGACACCGCCGGCAACGAAGAGCTCGCCCTGACCCACCGCGATCGCACGGGCCGCGTGGACCACTGCGCTCATGCCCGAGGCACACAGACGGTTGATGGTTTCGCCGGGGACTGTTACCGGAAGCTTGGCCAAGAGCGCTGCCATGCGCGCGACATTGCGGTTGTCCTCGCCCGCTTGGTTCGCGCATCCGGCAACCACATCGTCGATGGCGTCATGGTCCACGCTGGGATTGCGCTCGAGCAGGGCTTCAATGGTCAGTGCGAGCAGATCGTCTGCTCGTACCTGCGCCAGCCCTCCGGCGAATTTCGCTATCGGCGTCCGGATCCCGTCGACGAGATAGGCGTGCTTCTGCGCCGTCATCGTTCGCTCCCGTCCCCAACGTGCCCGAAGAAGCGCGCCCCGGTCTTCGCCATGCGTGTTAGCAGCACACAAGGGCGGTAGCGTTCTTCGCCGTACTCGTCCGCGATCGCACGCAGGCGTTGCACCACCCGATCGATGCCTATCTCATCGGCCCAGGCCAGCAGACCCTTGGGGTAGTTGACGCCCTTGGTCATGGCCAGATCGACGCTCTCCGGGCTGGCCACGCCGAGCAGCACAGCGTCGGCCGCCGTGTTGATCAGCATGGCCACGATGCGATCCACGATGCTGCGCCCGGCTTGCGGGTCGCGCTTGGGGCTGGGCATGTCGACCGGTCTGCCGGCATCGTCGTAGCGGTAGTGACCGCGACCGCTCTTGCGTCCCAGGAATCCCGCTTCAACCAGGCGCTGCTGCCGCAAAAACGGTTTGAAACGACTGTCCTGGTAGAGCGCGGCGTAAACCGATTGGGTGGCGGCTAGATTGACGTCGTTGCCGATGAAATCCATCAGCTCGAAGGGTCCCATGCGAAAGCCTCCGATGTCACGCATGGCCCAATCGATGGTCGCCTCGTCCGCGACACCCTCCTCGAGCAATCTGAGCGCCTCTCCGTAGAAGGGCCGGGCCACACGGTTGACTATGAAACCCGGTGTGTCCGCTACCCGTACGGCGGTCTTGCCCCAGCCGGCCACCAAGGCTCGCGCCCGGTCCGCAGCGTGTCGGTCGGTCTGCAGCGCACTGACGACTTCGACGAGCGCCATCACCGGTGCAGGGTTGAAAAAGTGCAAACCCACGACCCGACCTGGTTGCCGGCAGGCCGACGCGATCGCGGTTACGGACAGCGAGGAGGTATTGGTCGCCAGCAGGCTGTCGTCGTCAAGCAGTTCCTCGAGCTGCCTGAACAGCTGCTGTTTCGTGGCAAGGTCTTCGACCACCGCCTCGACGGCCAGGAACGCGCCGGCCAGCCGCGGGGTCAGCTCATCCACGGCCTGGACTCGCGCGAGCGCCGCATCCGCTTCGGTTCGCGTGATCCGCCCTTTATCGACCTGGCGGCCGAGGACCTTGTTCAGGGTGGTGCGAGCGCGCGCAAGCGCCTGCCCGTGCGTGTCGTAGAGGTAGGTCGTGTGGCCATGCGTCGCCGCGATCTGCGCGATCCCCGTTCCCATGGCGCCTGCGCCGAGCACGAGAACGGGCGCGGGGGTCGAGCTCCGAAGGGCTTTGTCCTCGGGGGCACCACGTTGCGTGAAGTGTTGCATGGAGTGTCTCACCGGCCCGTGAAGGTGGGTTTGCGCTTTTCTAGAAACGCGGCCACGCCTTCCTTGTAGTCGTGGCTACGACCGGCCTCGCCCTGCAGCGTGGCCTCGAGCGCCAGCTGCCGCTCGAGGTCGTTGTGGAGCGACTGGTTGAAGAGGCGTTTCGTCAGACCCAAGCCCGTGGTGGGCGCGCTGGCGAGTCGAGCGGCAAGCTTCTCGCTTTCCGGGAGCAGGTGTGGGGCCGGCACTGCTCGGTAGATAAGACCGATGCGCTCGGCTTCCACGGCGCTCACCTCGTTGGCGAGCATCACCATGGCCTTGGCTCGCGCGAGGCCCACCAGCCGTGGCAGCAAGAAGCTGCCGCCGCAATCGGGAATCAGCCCGATCTTCGCGAACGACTGTACGAACACCGCGGTTTCTGCTGCCAGCACGAAGTCGCATGCCAATGCCAGGTTTGCTCCGGCGCCGGCCGCGACGCCGTTGACAGCGCAGATCACCGGCTTTTCCAGCGCGCCGATCGCGCGCAGCATCGGGACCCACTGCGTCGCTACGACGCCGGCCAAATCCACGCCGGGCTTGCCATCCGCGTCGAGTACATCCTCGAGATCCTGGCCTGCGCTAAAGGCACGGTCCGAGCCCGTAACGAGCAGTGTGCGCACAGCGCTGTGGGAGCAACGCTCCAGCGCACCGAGAAACTCCTGCGCCATCTGCCGATTGAAGCTGTTGAGCTTCTTGGGTCGGCTCAGAGTCAGGCGGGCGATGCCCGATTGCTCTTCAACACCAAAGCGTACGTACTCATACCGGCAGGTTTCCTGCAACATCGATTCCTCACGTGATTCGCACGCTCCTGGAGGCGGCCGCAGCAACGAACGCCTCGCGACTATCTCCGTGAAACCTCCTCGAAACAGCTCTACTTGAAACAGCTCAACCGTTGCGACGGCGATTCGCCGGCCTGTTGGCCGCCAGCCGCGCGCCGCCCTGCACGGCCGCAGCCGATTGAATCATTCTTGGACGGGCCCTTACTCTTGTACACTACTCGCGGACAAACTGGAATCTGCCGAACCCTGCTCGAACCCTACGAGCGAACCCTGCGAGATCCGCGGGCCCGGGCGAGAGGCGGTGCAGGTTTGACGATGCAGTTTCGCAGTAATTGTTCACGGGGTGACCACGCTTGCATGGCGCCTTCCCAGGCGGTTTTCTGGACAGCTTTCGTCCTCGTCCTCGCCCTGCGCCGCAGCTGATTCCAACCGCAGCCCACAAGTACTCCTCGGGCGATTCCTGCGGGCGCGCTCGCCCGGAAAACCGCCTGAAAACCCGACTGACAGGGGCCTGAACAGTTACGTTTCGCACAAGGGTTGCTGGCGCTGGAATGAGCCCGGGACGAGCTTTAGCGGCAGGTGAATGTCGACGCTGCCGGCGGGAGCAGGCCGCGGAAAGGTCAGCCGACGGGCCGCGTCTGTCAAACAGGCAGCCAGGGCGGGATCCTGGCTCTGCTGTGCCAGCATGCACGCGTGGCTTACGCGGCCGTCAGCGCCCACGCGCAGCGCCACCACCGCCCGGCCTCCTGCGGCCGCTTGGCCGCGCGCCCTGCTCAGGCAAGCGCGGGCGCTCGCCTCGAGCGGGACGACGAACCGGCGCACACTCGCGACGTCGAGCTCGCCTGCATCAAGATTGGCATCGAGCTCGGGCAGGCCTTCGGGGCAACTCAGGCGAGGGCTGGGAGCGGCCGGCGGTGCGCGAGGCAGGCGGGTTCCGTGGGGCAAGGTCACGGCCAAGGCCACGTCCTGGATGGCTCGCGGCAGGTGACGCAGCAGCTCTGCCAGCGAAGCGGCTGGCACGCCCGCATTGGCAGTCACGAAGAGTGTCACTCGCTGCTGAGCGACAAGCTCCAGCAGTCTTGCTGCGAGCGCGTGAGCTCCCATCGGTCCGCCATCACCCGAGCCGGCCTGACTTGACGTTCGCAAGTGTATCCCTTCCGGCGTGAGAAAGAGTCCCACCGGGACCGCTCGCAGACTTCGGGGCGTGGTCAGCGTGAGCGCGCTCAGCAGCAGCCCGGTGTCTGACTCGCCGATCAGCCCCCAGCGGGTGAGCACCCCCACCCCGCCATGGTGGCGCCGCAGTCGCGTGCCGAGGTCGGAGGGAGGGTCGGGTATGGGGTTCACCGCAGCCGCAAGCTCGGCATCGAGACGCAACCCAGCAGCACCAGGGGCTGCCCGGCGCAGCAGACAGCCTCGGCCGGCGCTGGACCGAGCTCCTGCTTCGATCGCGCGGGCAGCCTGCACCAGGGTCTGGAAGGTGGCGTCCGCGTTCAGCGACCGGGGATCGGCGGCTGGGGCCTTGCGCCGCCGGGTTGGCGAGGAGACCGACTGCACGAGGCCGCGTCCATCGTGCGGCGCTGCCTGTGGCGCGTGCTGGGATACTGGAGGCGCCACCACGCCGCCGCAGCCGAGCGCCATGCAGGCGCCTAGTACAACGGCCCGGAAACTCGATCCGAGTTTATGGGCTGTTGTGCCTGAATCGACAAGGGGTCCACGGATGCACTGGTGGCCGATCCGGGTTCCGGAGCCGGTCCTCACCAGCCCTGGGGCCGGTTCCGGAACCCGGACCGCACTTGCGATCCGCGGTACCAGGAAGCGCAAGAGCAGACCCACGCGCCAAGCCTAGCAAACGCGTCCCTGGCAAGAAACTTGGCCCGGCGACGACGTGCCGCTTACGTTGGTGGCATGTTTCGTCCCCGAGTGGTGACGCTGCTGCTGGTTGCAGGTGCCATGGGGATCCTTGGCGTCCTGATGGTGGTTTCGCAGCACGCGCTGGCACGTATGGGTGGTGTGGCGGAGGCGGCCCCCGCCGGCCTTGCCAGCCGCTCCCTGGGGTTTCCCTGGCAGGGAGCCCTGCTCGGTGCGGTCGCGCTCAGACCCTCGCGCTACGTTCGACACGTGGCCGAGTACAGGGATCGCGGCCACTTCTACGGGACGCTGGAGCTCGTGCGATTGCTGCAGCGTGTGGCCCGGGGCGTGGCCTTTCGGCTGCCGGGTGCCAGGCTTTCGGTCGGAGAGCTCTCGCGGCGCTACGGAGGGGAAATCGGCGGGCACCAGTCGCACCAAAACGGTCGCGACGTGGACCTCGGATTCTACGTGAACGATCGGAACGGGGTCCCGGCCGAGGCCAGCCGCTTCGTCGAATTCGGCCGCAGCGGGGTTGGGCGAGGCCGCGATCGGCATCTGCGCTTCGACGACGCCCGCAACTGGGAGCTCGTGTCGCGCCTGCTGACCGATGCGGACGCCAGCGTGCAGTATATCTTCGTCTCGCGGGCCCTGAAGCGTCGATTGCTCGCGGAGGCTCGTCAACGCCGTGCCCCAGCTTGGGTGCTCAGGCGTGCACGTGTGGTGATGCGCGAGCCACGCCGGGGCCATCGTCACCGCAATCACTTTCACGTACGGATCTACTGCCCTCCCGCTCACCTGCCGTCTTGCCGCGATCGCGGGCCCTATTGGCCTTGGGTGGGCGCGCCGTCGCTGCTGGCGTCGGAGCCAGCGCCGGTTGCCGCATCGAGTTGGGCGTCGATCTCCGCGTCGGCTCCGGCCTGGGTGGCGGCATCGATGGCAGCGTCGACGCCGGCATCCGGCGCCGTAGCCGCATCCGCAGCCGCGGCATCCGCAACGCCCCCGCCATCGGACACGGTCGCGGTTGGCCGGCAGGCACACGCGACGTCCTTTGCCACGCAGTGAGACTGCCACTGGGTTCGGCCTTCGCGCGCGATGCCGTTGCTCGCAAGGCAGCACTTGTGGCCAACCTGGCACGCGTGCTCGCCGCACCGCACCTCGCCCCCACCGCTGCCCGCATCGCTGCTGGGTTGCGGGCCGCTGTCGAAGCAGCGGTGCAAGAAATCCGGCAGGAAGTAGCTTCCGAGGCACCGATGAGCGGGGTTGCTGCAACGTGCGCCCGGGTGACACATTTCGAAGTAGTTGCCGCTGGGGTCCGCGGCCCCGGCGCATGAATCCAAGCAAACAAACCTGTCGTACTGGATGGAGCTCACCTGCGGTTTGCTGCGCGAGCGCCCGCAGCAGACTTGGCCGGGGCAGTCTTCCGGACCGTCGCAAACCACTTCGACCAGCGCCTCACAGGTGGCCTGAGCGTCGTAGGTGCAACGGCGGGGTGCAGCCCCGCCGGCCGGTGGATTCGCAAGCGGGAGCTGCGCTTGAGCCACGCAGCCAAGTCCCGTGTGCAGGTCGAGCCCCCCGCAGGTCCCACCCGTCGTGCAGCAGCCTCGCCAGATAACCGATCCCGGCAGCTCGATGTCCGGACAGCTGAGGTCGACCCCACCTCTTCTGCGGCGGGGTTCGTAGCAGTGCGGTTCGGGAATCAGAGAACTGCTCCAACCGCATTCATCGCCGCGGCAGCATGGTCGCAAGCCCCGTGCGCGCTGCTCCATGCTCACGCGACATGCGGTAGCACCACAGATTCTCGCGGGGTTTGGGACCGTTGCAGCGTCGCCGGAAACATCGACGGCGGCTGCGTCCGCCGAGCCGCCCGTAGCGCCGCGGTCCTGGCAGCCGGCGCTCACGAGCCCGGCCACGATCGACAGCAAAGCACGGCTGCACCCCGTGCGCCGAACACCGATCGAGCGCTCGCAGATGTTAGGCTCCGCCACCGAATAACCTGTGCAGATCGCAGCAGACCGGGCGTCGCCGGCAAGGCGCGACGACGAGGAATATTGGGGATATTTCGAGGAGGCGCAACACAGCCAGCGACGTTTGGGACCTGCGACGTGGGCAGGTTCCCGTGGCCGAAATCGCGTGGGGGCTCGCGTTGGATCGTGCTAGGCTTGCTCCGGTGGCACCGCCATGGCCAAGATCCTGGTGATCGACGATAGCGACGCGGCCATACGTGTCGTCCGACGTGCGCTCGAGGAAGCGGGGCATCAGGTGGTCAGCAGCGGCAGCCCGTTTGCTTTCAGCCAGATCATGACGGCCGAAAAGCCCGACCTTGCTCTGGTTGATGTGAATTTGCCCGCGATCACGGGAGACAAGCTGATCCAGATCGCTCGGACCTGCGACGCCTCACACAGTTGTCCACTTGTGCTGTATTCGGCTCGCGCGCCGGAACAGGCAGAGCGCCTGGTGCGCAGCTGCGGCGCGAGCGGCTTCATCGACAAGGCCGCGGATCCAGCCACGCTCGTTTCTCGCGTGCAAGGCTTTCTGCAAAGCGCCTCCTAGGGGAGGCGGAAGGTCACCTTGGCTGGATAAGAACCAGGGTCCGGCAGCCTCCAGGAGGCGACACTGCGTACAACGCAGTCGAATGCGCGCTCACCGATTGGTCGCCGGGCGGCCGCGCCGACTGCCATGACCCGGCCGCCGGGGGCGACGTACGCGGTAAGCTCACAGCCGCTACAACCAGGGCAGGTGGAGAGCTCCGAGCGATGCTCCTTGATCGAGTCGCTTACCCGTACCTGCTGCCAGGTCACTGGAGCTCGTACGTCCTCGCTCACCTCGACCTCGAAGCTCCAGGTGAATTCGGCCGCGTTCCCGCCGCTGGGCCGCGGAAAGCGGGTGCTCTGCGCGACGGCCAGCATGCACAACTCGGTTTCGCGGTCCCCGACCGTGGAACGGTGGGGTCCTACCCTCGTGACACGCCCCTCCGAGTCGACCCGGAAATGGAGCTCCATCGAGCCCGCCAGGAACTCGAGCTGCTGCATGCGCGATTGGAAACACCGCACAAGGCGGGCTTGCCTGGCCGACATGCGCTGCTCGATCAGGCGCTCGGGGATCGTTCCCATGATGCCCTCGACCTGTATGTGGGTCATTGCGGCTGGCTCGTCCGCCGGCCTCGCAGCGGCTGCTCTGGGGGATGGGGTAGCTCGCGACGATGCGGGTGTCGCCCCGGCTCCGCAAGCGATCAGCAGACACGCGGCTGGCAACCAGCGCAGGCCCATCTGTGTAATCTTGCGCGTGTGGGGTCTGTTGCGTCAACGCCTTCTGCGTTTGCGGGGCTTGAGCGCCTTGCGCGCGCGAGCAGCGAAACGACCCTTGGGAGCGCGGCGCAAGTATTCCCGGTACGAGGCTCGCGCACCCCGGCTTCTCGTCGCCGCAAACAGCTCTCCCCTGAAGAAATAGGCCTCGGCGGGGGCATGCGACTGCAGCGTGAGGCCGAGCGCCGTTTCGAGCGATTCGCGAGCGTCGGTGAGTCTCTTGTCCTTGAGATAGGTCTCGGCACGCAGCGTCAGCAGCTGCGCCAGGACCGCCTTGGGGCGCACACGACCTCTCAGGCTCTGCTCGGCCTGTTCGAGCAGGGCGAGGGCGCGGCGGGCGCTGCCCGCACGTGTATGGGTACGCGCCCGGCCGATCAAAGCCTCCGGAAAGTCGGGGTCCTTTCCAAGGGCACGATCGTAGAGCGCACCCGCGGGATCCACCTTGCCGATTCGGTACAACGCGTCCGCGTGCAGGCACAGGACCCCGGCAGCTGCCTGCTCGCTCTTGGTGAGCGGCGCCAGGATCTTGACGACCTTGCGCGGATTGCCGCGCGCGAGCTCGAAGCGCGCCGTGGCCTCCCGTACATAGGGTCTATCCCGCCAGGGCTCCGCGATCGTGGCAAGCACGCGCGCGGCTTCGTCGAAACGCTTGAGCCCGGTCAGCGCTTCGAGTCGGCCGAGTACCCAGCGCTGTGCCTGCCCAGGCGCGTCCTCGTACACACGATAGGCCTGGAGATAATCGCCTCGATCCAGGAGCAACGCGCCGAGCGCAAGCCGGGCCTGCGTATACGCCGGCGCGAGCGCAACCGCCTTGCGCAAGTGGGTCTCTGCAGCATCGACAGCTCCCAGCGCGCGCTTCACGCGCCCGTGCAGGTACTCCACGAGCGGGTCACGCGGTCTATTGGGGCTCAGCCGTTTGAGCACAGGCTCGGCCAGCGCGAATCGATGCGCGCTCAGGGCGGCCTCGATCAAGGCCAAGGCGGCATCGTGGTTGCGAGGGGACCGTTTTGCGAGCCGGATCGCTTGGCGGAGCAGCTTGTGATCGGCCGACTCCCCCTGCGCGCTGCGCAACTGCACGCGCAGTCGGAGCAACAGCGCTTGCGTTGTCGGATCACGGTCGGGATGCGACGTGGCATGACCCTGCAGCCGCTCGAGCGCCTGCTCGATCGCCTTGGGCTCCGCCGTCAACAGCGCGGCCCTCGCACGCAACAGCAACACCCCCGGCTCACTCGTGTGCGTCCGCTGCAAGACCCCGAGGGCGCGCTTGCCGTAGCCCCGGCGGATCAAGACATCGGCGAGCAACTGGCGCTGCGCCAGCACGTCGGGCCGAAGATGCAGGGAAATCTCGGCAGCTCGCTGAGCAATCTCGAGATCGTGGTGCTCAGACGAGGACTGCGCTAGAGCGTGGGCCTCGGCGGCCAGACTCTCCGCATCCAGCCGGCCCTGACCTTCGTACTCCGCTGCCCGTTCTAGTGCGATCAGCGCATCCTCCAGCTGTCCAGCCTCTCGCAGCCGACGCGCGTCCTGCCAGGCCTGGCGCGCTTCCCCAGCGGCCACCGGCGGAACGTCGGGCGGGACGCGCTTGGCCGCCGGGGGGGGAGTCGGTGCCGCCGGGGGTGCCGCCGGGGATGCCGCCGGGGGTGCCGCCGGCATGCTGCCGGCAACCGGTTGGCCTTCCGGCTGGGGCGCCACCAAACCCGCAAGCTCCACAAGCTCGCGCCGCTGCAGCCAGCTCCAGTAAGCGATGCCCGCGATCACGCCTGCAACGGCGATCCACGCCAGCAAGACCCGCAGCGTGCTGCGAGGCTGAATCACCTCACGGAACGCATCGGCGTCCGGCGCCAATTCCAGGGTTTCTGTCTCACCCGCGACATGCTGGTAAGCTCCGTTTGCGCGTGCCGGCAACCGCGCCGCGCTGCTCGGGTGCAAGCTCGCTGGCTGCGGCGTGTCCCGCACCGGCCGTGGCGTATCCTGCGCCGGATGTTCGGACGCAGGAAGCTTGTTTCTTGCGCCCGGGAACTCATCCTCGCTGGGGCTGGGCTCATTCGAGATAGCATGCCGTAGCGTATCCGGCGTCTTGGCTGGAAGCTGATCGTGTCGGGTACGCAACGCGTCGCCGGCCATCCTGATGGGTGAGGCGACTGAGGGTTCCGAAAGGCGCGCGACGCTCGCTTGTTCGGGGGTCTCCCCTGTAGTGCTTGGTCGCGATCGAGAGTATCGGCCTACCGCCGTCGTGTCCATCTCGCGGTCATCCTCGGCGGCGCGTGTGGCAGGCTCACTGGTGCGTGTAAGCCCGGCCAGGCGGCCAGCCCTGCGGCGAAGCTCGCCGGCTTGCTCGTCGGCGGGGTCCAGGGAGCACGCCCGTGACAGTACGCGTTCTGCACGGTCCGGGTCGCCGCGCCGCAGCAGCACCTGTCCCAACCAGCGATAAGCGGGCGCGTACGTTGGATCTCGGCGCGCTGCTTCGATCAGCGACGTCTGCGCGCGCGCCAATTCCTGCTCCTCGTAGTAGGCGCGTCCCTGCAGCACGAGCAGCTTGGCCTCGGAGCCCTCTACCCGAGGGTTGGCACGCGCCACCTGTCTGGCATCCCGGATCCTGCCTGCTGCCAGCAGATCGCTGGCCAACCTGACCGCGTCCTCAGCCCGCCAATTGGAACGGAAACGCAGCAACCGCGCATCCAGATTACCGGCGGTCTGCTCGCCACTACCTCTGGTCACAACGTTGCAATTGTACCAGACCGGGGGAAACTCGGACGACACTACCTTGATGTCCAGGTTCTGGCCCGATCGGGGTCCAGCGTCCCGATCGCGGCAGCTTCGTTGGAGTAGGGATGCACCGCACGCTCGCGCAGCAAGCACCAGCCGGAAGCGGAAGTTACAGCCCGGCGCATCATGAGCGTCATGAGCGCCGTGGTCGCCGCTTGTGCACGCTCGCGGGGTCGGCGTGTCTGCTGTTCGGAGCGGCTTGCTCGCATGGCTCCTCGGCCGGGCCCGAACCTGGAACGAGCGCCCGAGCCTTTGCGGCGGCAGTGGCGGATGAGCGCTACGAGGAGGCCTATGGATGGATGGCGCGCGACTTGCGCGCTCGGCTTTCTCTTGCGGAGTTTCGAGCGCTCATCGAGGGTAATCCCGCAGAAGCTCGGCAGCTGGTGCGAGCGCTTCTGCGTCGTCCTGCACAAGCCGAACAATGGGCGACGCTGGCCTACGGGGATCGCCAGTCCTTGCGGTTGGTACGCGAGCCGGGAGGCTGGCGCATCGCAACACGCGTTGTGGACTTCTATCCGCAATCGTCTCCGCGAGCTGCGTTGCGCACCTTCATTCGCGCAATGCGGCGCAAGCGCTACGGGGTCGTGCTCAGACTCGTGCCCAACGCGCTCAAAGGAGGCATCAACACCCAAGAGATGAAGGCGGCGTGGGAGGGCGAAAACCGAGACGACACGCAGCGTCTGCTTTCCAATCTCAGTGAAAACATCGACAATCCTATCGAGCAAGTGGGCAACCACGCGACCATGGCCTACGGGCAAAGCAAGAGCGTGACCTTCCAGCGGGAAGACGGGCGGTGGAAGATCGTCGACCTGGACTGAGCACGCTGCCCGGGTTTCTCCGCCGACCATCGAGACGACCTGTTCGACTTCTTCGAGCGCCTCGGCCATCACGTGTCCGGGCAAGGGCAGGGAAAGCACCGCGGGACGGTCCAACCTTGTCGAGTCTCACCGCCAGAGGCGGTGGCTTGCCGGAATCGAGTGAGCCTACTTTGGAGCCTTCTCAGTGAAAGGTTCCTGAGCAGTCGGTATACTCCGCGCCCATGATTTTCGTAGCTTGTGCGGGTTTCCCGGTGGCGACGAGTCGCTACTTCCGGGAGTTCATGGCGGTGGAGATCAACCAGACCGAGCTCGGCATTCCCGGCGGAGGGACCGTGCGCCGCTGGCAACGGGAGTGCCCCGAAGGCTTTGGTTTCAGCGTGTTGGCACCGGGAACCCTCTCGAAGGCCGGCTTCTCCGTGGACAAGACGAACACCGAAACGGTCAAGACTATCGCGCAACTTGCGCGCACCCTGGCCGCTGTGGCGGTCGTGTACCGTGCCGGCGACGAATTCGCCGCGAGCAAGCCGAATCGCACCAAGCTGCGCCGATTCGCGCTTGCGTTGCCTCGCCTCATGGGCACGCGTGGACCCCGGCCTGTGCTGGACCTACAGGCCTGGTCCGTGCAGGACGTGCTGGCTACGATCAAAGACGCCCCCGTCAGCGTGGCCGTGGATCCGCTGACGGACCAGCTGGATCACTCAGGGACCCCGGCGGGGAGGCTCTCGAACACCGTTCTTTATCTTAGGCTGCCCGGGCCGTCCGGTTATCGGTCCAGGTACACCGACGACCACGTCGATCGTGCCATGGCGTATGCGAGGGCCAGCAAGGCCAAGAAGGTCTTCGTGGTGTTTCGGAACATCGACATGTACGTGAATGCTCAGCGCGGCATGTCGGCGCTGAGTTCGGGTTAGGACCCGTCCGAGAATGCCCGTTCCTGCTCAGAATGGATGCCAGAGCCAGCGCGCCCGGAGAAAAAACCGCAGGAATAGCAGCGCTATTTTGAGGATTTTTTCGAGGCCGTAAGCGGCTATGGCGCCATTCTGGGCAGGAACAAAGCTAGCGACGCAGGGCGTCGAGCGCGACCCGCAGGTCGTGCGGCAGCTCGCTGGCAAACTCCAGGTAGCGGCCGCTCAGCGGGTGGCGGAAGCCAAGGGTGCTGGCGTGTAGGGCCTGGCGACCGAGCTTCAACGCCGCTGCCCTCAGGCGCGGATCCCTGGGCGCTCGCCCGTAGACCGGGTCGCCCAGCAGAGGGTGGTCGCGCTCGGCAAGCTGCATTCGAATCTGGTGCGTGCGTCCGGTCTGCAGACGGCAGCGCACCAAGGCGCACGCGTGGAGCGGCTCCAGGACCTGCACCTCGGTTATGGCACGCCGGCCTCGCTGCAGTCTGGAGGTGAAGCGCTTTCGATCCACCGGGTGACGGCCGTGGAGTGTATCGAGGTGTAGCTTCGTCGGCACCTGACCACGCGCGATCGCGTGATACTGGCGTTCGATGTCGTGGGCCTGGAATTGGCGGCGAAGTGCCTGCTGCGCTTCGTGGGCTTTCGCTACGACCATCACGCCGCTAGTGTCCTTGTCGAGTCGGTGCACGATGCCAGGACGCACCGGATCGCTGCCAACCAGCTCCGTGAGCCGCTCGGCCAACGCATTGACGAGCGTGCCCGTCGCGTGTCCTGGGCCGGGATGGACCACGAGTCCGGCCGGCTTGTCGATCACGATGAGGTGGGTGTCTTCGAACAGCACGTCGAGCGCGATGACCTCGGCGCCGAGCTCCACAGGCTCGGCTGGCGGTGGATGCACGTGCACGACAGCACCGGTGCGAGGCCGGGTATTCGCCCGAACGGGTGTTCCATCGACCAGAACGCGGCCCTCGACAAGCCAACGCTTCCAGGTGGAACGCGACAGCCCGGGTTCGCGTGCGACCAGGATCCGATCCAGCCGGCAGCCCACCTCGTCGGGGCGAATAACCAGCTCGAAGGGCTCCCGCGCAGTCAGCGTGTCTCCGCGTCCGCGATCACCACATCTTGGACTCAACGTGCGCTTTGGATCGAACCAGAATGTCGATGACCGCGCGATCGTAGAAGTTACGTGCAAACAGCTCTGGGGTCACTCTGCTCTTGAACAGTGCACGCCCCTCCTCGAGCTCTTCCGAGAGCACTTCGAAGAGGTTGTCGTTGCTGATCCCCTCCACAACCTTCTCTTCGTTGTACAGTGAAAGATCGCTGGCTATCGCCCTTGCAAGCCGCCGTGCCGCCTCGTCCGACTCGATCAGCGCCATCGTGCCTCCGGGGGGTGAACCGCGTGTGTTGCTCCATCCACACCCGACGTGACAAATATCGCGCCGCTGCCCGACTGTCAAAAAGACCTTGTCTTCCCCCAGCCGCCCTGTCTTCCCCAACCGCCCTGTCTTCCCCCAGCCGCCCTGTCTTCCCCTAGCCGCCCTATCTTCCCCCAGCCGCTATCGATCCGAACCGCCGCCATCAATTCGAACCGCGCCGCGCCGAACCAGCTGCGGCGGATGCACCGTGGTGTCGACCACGGTGGAGGGCAGCCCGCCGGGCGCGGTGCCGGCGACGGCGGCGTCGAGCTCGGCGCCGAAAACCACTCGGGCGTGCTCGCCGTCCCGGGCCACGGCCTGCCCGCTCAGATTGGCGCTGGTGGCCGTCAGCGGTGAGCCGAAGGCACGCACGAGCTCGCGAGCTGGGCTGGGCCCCGGAATCCGCACCCCGATCTTGCCGTCCTTGCTCAGGGCGGCTGGCAAACCGGCGCGCACCCGCACGAGCACAGTCAGCGGTCCTGGCCAGCAGCGGTCCGCGAGCGAGCTGGCCGCCTCGGGGAACTCCCTCGCCACCGCAGAAACACTGCGTGGCGACGGGATCAGCACCGCAAGCGGCACGCCGTCGGGACGGTTCTTTAGCAGGCACACCTTGGCGACCGCCGCTTCGCTCAGGGCGTCGGCGAGAAGCCCCATCTGGGTCTCGGTCGCGCACGCAACAACCCCTCCGCCTCGGAGCACATCGACTAGTGCCTCGAGCTCGTCGGCGGCGATCACTGCGCTAGCCGGGCGCCCCAGCCGATGTCGCTGCGGTACTGCTTGCCCTCGAATTCGATACAGTCGGCGGCCGCATAGGCACGTGTGGCGGCTTCGGTCACTCCAGGCCCCCTGGCGGTTACGCCGAGCACACGTCCGCCCGCGGTCACCAGCTGCCCGCGCTCGCTGCGGGTAGCCGCGTGGAAGACCTCGACACCCGCCCCTCCTGCGGCGTGCTCGACCCCAGCGATAGGAACGCTCGCAGCTTGGCTGAACGGATAGCCCGCGGAGGCGAGCACCACACACACGGACGCCGGCGCCCCCCAGGCAGCCGCAAAGCCCGCGAGCTCGCCTCGCACAGCGCCATCGAGCAAGGGCAAGATGTCCCCGTGCCAGCGGCTCATCAGCACCTGGGTCTCGGGATCGCCGAAGCGCACGTTGTACTCGAGTACCAGCGGCTCGCCCTCCACGATCATGAGCCCGAGGAAGAGAGCGCCGCGATAGGGCATATCCTCGCTGGCCATACCGGCCAGGGTGGGCTCTACGATTCGCTGCAGGATCTTGCGCTCGAGCTCCGGTGTAACCAGCGGAGGCGGCGAGTACGCACCCATGCCGCCCGTATTGGGGCCCCGATCGGCATCCAGCAGCCGCTTGTGGTCCTGGGCCGCGGCCAGGGGCACGTAGTGCTTGCCGTCGGCCACAACGTGGTAGCTGACCTCCTGCCCCGTCAAGCGCTCTTCGAGCACCACGCGCGCGCCGGCCTCGCCGAACCTGCGCCCGCGCATCATCTGATCGATCGCCTGCAGCGCCTCGGCGTGCGTGGCTGGCACGACCACCCCCTTGCCTGCGGCCAGGCCGTCCGCCTTGACCACCGGAGGCTGCTGGCGACGCTGCAGATGAGCTTCCGCCTGCTGCGGATCGCTGAAGGCAGCCCAATCGGCCGTAGGGATAGCGTGCCGGGTCATGAACCGCTTCGCGAAGATCTTCGAGCCCTCGAGACGCGCCGCTCGGCGGGAGGGTCCGAACGCCCGGATCCCCGCCGCCGCCAAGGCGTCCGTGACGCCGTTCACCAGCGGAGCCTCGGGTCCCACCACAACCAAATCGGCCGCATGCGCGCGAGCACACGCCACGATCGCCTCGTTGTCCCCCACCGAAACCTCGACCGACTGCGTGATGGCAGCCGTTCCCGCGTTGCCCGGAGCGCAAAGCACGCTGCTTACCTCGGGCGACTGGCTCAGCTTCCACGCCAACGCGTGTTCCCTGCCCCCGCTGCCGATCACTATGGTCCTCATCGTGGCGCCCTGGGTCCGTGTGTAGCCGATACGGTTCCAGGAATCGACCGATTCGGCGTCATGAACACAAAGTGAAGCGCTAGCACCGCCGCACGCGAACGAGCTATTCTCGGGCGGAAGCAGCCGGAGGAGCCCATGCCCAAGCTCGACGAAACGCGCCCATTCAGGCCAGTGAACATCGCCATCCTGACCGTCTCGGACACTCGCTCCGAGCAGAGCGACAGGTCCGGAGCCACGCTCGAGGAGCGGGCCCGAGCCGACGGTCACAACGTAGTTGCGCGCTGCATCGTGACGGACGACCAGCAGGCTATCGAATCGCAGCTGCGACGCTGGATCGCCGACAGCAACGTCGAGGTCGTCATCAGCACGGGGGGAACCGGGGTCACCGCCAGGGATGTCACCCCGGAAGCATTCCAAGCGCTATACGACAAAGAGATCCCGGGCTTCGGAGAGGCTTTCCGTTGGCTGAGCTACGAGCAAATCGGCATCTCCACCATCCAGTCGCGCTGCACGGGCGGCATCACCCAAGGGACCTTCCTCTTCGCATTGCCCGGATCTCCGGGGGCCTGCCGCGACGGCTGGGACCAGATCCTGCGCCATCAGCTGGACTATCGGTTCCGCCCCTGCAACTTCGTGGAGCTCATGCCGCGAGCCGCTCCCGCACGGTCCGGCGACTGACGCTCCACGCCCGTACGGCGTAGGCCCAGCAAGGCTCCTCGAAGGGGCCGCGGACTGAACCGTCGAGTCACTAGCCCTACATGGGCTGGTACCCTCTGCCTCGTCCCGCCGCCAGCAGCGATGTCAGGGCTAGCCCGGCGTCCGCCCGCGTGCGACGCCGTTTCCGCCACGGTTTTCAAGAAGAACGCAGATCACGACTGTGGCTTTCTGACCACACCGGAACTGCGGACGATCGCAAACCGTGGCGCGCTCGCCTCGTAACGTGGTCGCGGCCCCCGTGGACCAGCACGGTTGCAGGACCCTGGCGACGCGGTGAAAGCTACGGCACATGTCTTGCTTCTCCCTGGGCCGTGGTTGCCGAGAATCAGGGAGCGGCACAAATGAATCCAGCTTCTGCTTGTATCGAGACCCAGCCTATCCGATGCGCGCGGCAGAGTTTCGGATCGCTTGCAGCCAAGTATCGTAACCTGGTCCGAAGCCACCTGGCCCGCCTTGGTGTCACAGCGTCGAGCCTGGACGACGCGCAACAGGACGTGCTTGTCGGTGTTTGGCTCGGGCAGGCAAAGTTTGCTCGACGCTCGAGCGTGGGCACCTGGATCTCCGGTGTGTGTCGCAACGTCGCCTCCGAGTACAAACGCCGGGCGCAACGGCAGCGAAAGCTGGAGTACATCGATGGCAGGCAGCCCAGCTCGGCGAGCAGTCCCGAGCAGCGCTGTGCCTGGACACAAGAAGCGAGGCGGGTCGGACGACTCCTGCAAGGCCTCGATCACACCAGGCGCGACACGCTAATCGAGGTGGCCCTGGAGCATCGGGCTGTCGCCGAGGTTGCCCGCGAGCAGGGTGTCACGCCCGCAGCCGTGTACGCACGTTTGCGGTCGGCGCGGTCGCTGCTCGAGCGGCAACTGCGCATCCTGGAAGCCCGAGACCGCTCGCACCTCACCGCGATCCCAAACGCCGCCACCTAAACCCCCATTTCAAGCTGCGCTGCGAGGACGAAAGCCGCCATGGCGCCATCCTTCGTGCCTTTCCACGACTTCGTGTCTGGACAGAATGGATGCCAGGGCGAGCGCGCCCGAAGCAGCGGAGCGATGGAATAGCAGCGCTATTTCAAGCTGCGCTGCGAGGACGAAAGCCGCCATGGCGCCATTCTGGCCAGACACGAGCTAGCGTGGGGCGCCGTTGGCGATCCACTCAACAATAGCACAACGCACTTGCGGGCTAAGCTGGCCGCCAGGCGGCATCTGGAAATCCGCTTTCCCGGACTCCAGACGCCGCATCAGGGGACTGCACTCGGGATCGAAGGGGATGACGCGGCCGCCTTGCAGCAGCGATCGAAAAGCCGTGTTCTCGTCTGCAGCGAGAATCAGGCCACCGGCCGAAGCGTTAGGCGAGTGGCACATGAGCCCCTCGACCGTACCGCAGCTTCCGCTACCGAGCGTCTCGAGGTAGATGCGGTCGAAGGTCGGCATGTACTGGAGATTGCACTCGCCCTGCGAGGCGCGAGGCAATTGCGCCACGCATGCAGGTTCGCCGGATCCCCCGCAGGCTACAACGGTCACGATCAGCGCCAGGCAGGGTATGACGCGGGAGCGGGCGCGCATGGCTTCGGATAGAGAGCCGCCGGACTGCTTCAGGCCGCGCATTGCTTCGGGTAATGGGCGGCCGGACTCCGGCCGCGCATTGCTTTGCCTCGGGTAATGGGCGGCCGGACTCCGGCCGCCCAGGGCAGCCGACCGCTCCTGCGGCGGTCGACCGCACGCTGTGGGCTACTGGCAGGTAACCGTCGCCGTGCCCGCAGGCATGCCTCCGCTGCCCGAGGGAGCGCTCGCCGTCACGGTGGTGGTGCCAGCCGAGCCGCACGTCACGAGCCCTTCGCTGCTTACCGTGGCGGAGCTGGACGCTGGCGTAGACCACGTCGTGCTCGCATCAGAGGTAATCTCGTTGCGAGTTCCGGCGCTGAAGACACCCCAAGCCCGCAGCTGACCGGTGCCGCCCACGGACAGGGCCAGCGTGCTCGGCAGCACCTCGACCGAGCTCAGCGTCTCGTTGGACACCACAACCGGAATCACGTCCATGAGCGTGCCCAACGTCGCCGTAACGTTGGCCGTGTCGACAGCTACCGTGGTCAGCAGACCCTCGCTGCCGGCAGCGTTGCTGACATCGACGACGCCGGTGTTTGCGGAGCTCCAGTTGGTATCTCGGCTGACGCAATACTGCACCCCGCCCAGCGTGACCTCGGCGTACAGACTGGTCTCGGTGTTGCCAAGCACGACCCTCGCTTCGGGCGCACCGTTGTTGATGAACAGGTTCGACGCCGCGCCGCCAACGACGCTGAGCGTCATATTGGCGGTCGTGCTGCCACTGGTCGCCGTGATCGTAACGCTGCCTGCGCTACCGGTGGTGATCATACCGGTTGAATCGACCGTGGCTATCGCGTCGTCGCTGGAAGACCAGGTCACCTGGCCGATGAGGGGGGCCGTGCGGCCGTCCGAGAAGGTGCCCATGGCGTGAGCCATGAGCCTGCGACCTCCGGCCGGATGCGAGGGACTCACGGTCGAACTCAGCGCACAATCGGCCGCCGTGCTGTCCTCGGCGCTGAGCGCGATGCTGCTCAGCACGCCCGAAGTTACGCGAGCGTTGACCGTGGCTTCCAGCGTACCTAACGACGCCGATACCAGGACGGTCAAGCCGCCGGTCTCGTTCACCCCGCGCATCCTACCGCCGCCCTGCTCCGCCAGCGCGGTGGCATTGAGGCTCTGCCACGTCACCACGCTGGTGATGTCGTGGGTGGTGCCGTCGCTGTAGTTGCCGGCCGCCATGTACTGCAGCGTGGTGCCGACCGGAACATCCGCGCCGTCAGGCGAGATGCTGATGCTGGTCAGGGAAGCCGAGCTTACCGTCACGGGCACGTTTACCGTCAGCGCGCCGCCGCTACCCACGTTCGTGCACAGCGCGCTGCTTGTGTAGGTGAGGCTGACCGTCGATGAACCCGGGGCCGTGGTGACAGGCCTGTAGCTGTTCGCGCTCGAGGGGGCAGGCATGACCCCCGGCTCGCTGCTCGACCACGCCGATTCCGCAGCGTCGGTCACATCGATGGTGGGTCCGTCCGACAGGAGGGCCGTTGCCACGAACTGCACCGGCACGCCGGCAGGTCGCCCCAACGTTGCGGGCTGTATCGTGATGCCCGTGATGCAGGCGCTGCTGACCGTAATGGTCGCCTCGCCGAACACCTGGCCGAGGGTGGCCCGCACTTGCGTGCTGCCCTGGCCCGCTCCGATCGCGACGCCGGAGGAGTCTACGGTGGCCACATTGCCATTGGCCGTAGACCAGGTGACCTGCCCGCTCACGTCCGAGGTGTTGTTGTCGGAGTAGGTGCCTTCGGCCGTAAACGTCTGGGTCAAGCCCTCCGCGACCGTAACCGGGTGAGGCGAGAGGGCGATCGAGGCGAGCGTCGCCGCGTTCACGTTCGCCAGCGCGCTGCCCGTCTTGCCGTCCTTGCTGGCCGTGACCGAAGGGTCCTCCGATCCGATGCTGTTCGGCGTGGGCGTTTGCGCAACGAAGCTGGCCAGACCCGAGCTGCTCACCGACACCTTGGTCGCGTCGGTCGACGCCCAGGTGACCTGGTCCGTCAGATCGAACTGCTGCGTCGGGTTGATGTAGAGCCCGGTGGCCTTGAACTGCTCCTGGAAGCCCACGGGCTTGCTCGCGCTGCCGGGCGCCAGCGTGATGGTGTCGAGGGTCGCCCCGTTCACCGCCAGCGAGAAGGTGCCCGCGATGACGCCTTGTGCCGCCTGAATGATCGCGGTGCCCGGGGTCGTGGTGGTGACCATACCCTTGCTTCCGGGGTCGTTGCTCACAGCCGCAACCGCGGCCAGGCTCGAGCTCCAGGTCACCTGCTCCGTGATATCGGCTGTGGGTCCGGTGCTGAACGCGCCCGTGGCTATGCAGTCGGTCATGAACAGCGCCGGAATCCCGGATGCGGGAACCTCGGGACAGCTGACCGCGATGCCGGTCAGCACCCGCTCGTCCACGGCCACGCTCGCGGTGGCAGTGATGGGAGAGGTCACCTGATCGCACACGGTGCCACCGGATAGGGAGGCGGTCACCGTGCAGGAGCCCGGAGCCACACCCTGAACCGTGCCTCCTGTTACGGTACACACGCCGTTGTCGCTCGTGCTCCAGGTTACCCCGCCGACATTGGTGGTGGTCGATCCATCGGAACGCCTGCCGGAAACCGTCAGCGTCCCGCTACGCCCGGCATTCACGGTCAAGCTCGACGGTGAAATGCTGAGCCCGTCGAAGCAGGTCCCGCTGATGCTCAGCCCGCGCACGTCGGACAGAGCCAGGAAGGTGACCTTGATGTTGGCGCTGCCTCCGCCCGCGACCGCCCCCGCGGTCGCCCTGCCCTCGTTGGGGGGCGAGCTGCTGATCGAGAGCACGCCGGCTGGCATTGGCGCCTCCACAGTCCAGGAGCTCGCGGTGGTCACGTCACATTCCCCGCTTCCGTGAATCACAAAGGCCCGGAAGTCGCGAAACGCGCCGATCTGCAAGTCGCCGAAGCCGGCCGTCGCACGGATCTCGACCGCCGTCAGGGACAGCGACGCACTCACCGTGAGCGTGCGAGACGCGGCGCTCGACGAAGCCGAAGCGCAGACGCCGCCGAGGCAGGCGTCGATCACTGCCGAGCCCGCCTTGTGGGCGTGCAAGTAGTGCCTGCGTGAGCCGCTGCCCGTCTTGAACGACGCCACCGTGGCGTCGCTGGTGGACCAGGTGACGTCCGCAGTCACCGGGGCGGTGGAGTCATCGGTGTAGGTGGCCGTGGCCGTATAGCCGATATCGACACCCACCGGGTAGTTGCCCTCGAAGGCGCACGCCGTGCCCGCAGCCACGTTGGTGTCGACGTTGATCGCGATCTTGGTGATCTGCTTGTTCACCACGGTTAGCTGGGCCGTGCCCGTGAGCGAAGAGTTCGACGCGATGACCGACGTCGTGCCTTCGGCCTTCGCCAGGATCGTGCCCTTGGGGGCGGTCGGCTCGGCTAGACCGGGATTGACGGTGCTCCAGTCGGTCCCCGTAGCCGTGGTGATGTCGTGACTGGTCCCGTCGCTGTAGTTGCCCGTCGCAGCAAACGACGCGCTGGAACCCAGGGGAACCGTCTGCGAGGTGGGGTTCACGCTGATGCCCGTCAGTGTGGCGCCGCTGACCGTGAACGTGGTTTCGGCGCTGATCGCCGTGCAACCTCCGTCGGCCACCGAAATGCTGGCGGTAACCGTCTCGCTGCCTGCGGCGATGCCTGTCACCATGGCACCCGTGACATCCACGGCCCCGCCGCTGACCCCGGAGAACTGGACTCCAGGATAGGTGGTGGTGGTACTGCCGTCGCTCATGCTGACCGAGGTCGACAGCTGCTTGGTGACGCCCACTGGGATCGTCGGATCGAGCGGCGCCACCGTGAGGCTCTCGGCGCACGCGCCCGTGACCGTCAGAGACTGCGAGTCGCTCAGGGTGCCCAGCGTGGCGGTTACCGTGGCCGATGCGCCGCTCGCTGCGCCCGGCAGGGCCATGGCCAGACCCGCACTGCCCGCGGCGTTGGATACGCTTGCCACAGCCGTGTTGCTGACGGTCCACAGAGCGGCCCCGGTCACGTCGTAGGTTCCGCCAGAGCTGACGGCACCGCAGGCAGGGTAGCTCGCCAGAGCCTGGAACTGACGGCTGACCCCCTTGGGCACGGTGACGCCAGCGGGGATAACCGTGAGCCCGTCGAATGCGCAGTCGATCACCGCCACCGCGACGCTGGCCGACTTGCCCCCGAAGCTGACCGTGATCGTGGCCGAAGCCGAGTTGCCCGAACCGGTCCCGCCGGCTTCGAGCCCGGTAACAAGACCCTTGCTGCCGGCCGCGCTGCTAACCTGCGCGATGGTCGGGGCAGACGACGAGTAGCTGGCAAGCTCGGCACTGATGGGCCGTGAGCTTCCATCGGTGTAGGTCGCCTGCAGGCTGATCTGCCCGGTACGGCCTTCGGGCAGCGTGGGAGCGTCGATGCTCGCCGTGATCGAGGCCACCTCGGTCGAGACCACGGTGAGCGACGCGCTGTTCGTGATGGAGCCGCGCGTGGCGTGGATGGTAGCCGAGCCGAACATCACTGCGGTGGCCAAGCCTTGACTGCCGGCTGCAGTGGAAACCGTCGCCACCGCGGCGGCGCTGCTCCTCCAGGTGGTGCGGGAGTCGTTGGTCAGGTCGTGGCTGCTGCCGTCGGAGAAGCGACCCGTGGCAGTATACTGCAGGGTCTCTCCCTGGTTGATGGTCTGAGAGCCCGGCTGGACGTCGATGCTGGACAGCGTGGCGCCGGTGACCGTGAGCGTGGTGGTCCCTGTCTGGCCGGTTCCAGGGTGCGTGGCGGTGATGGTGGCCATCCCCGCAGCAAGGGCCTCGGCCAAACCTCGGCTCAGCTCCGCGTTCGAGATGCTGACCACGGTGGACGCGCTGCTGCTCCACGTGACTTCCGCGGTGATGTCTCTGGTGCTGCTGTCGCTGAAGGTGCCCACTGCCCGGTACGCCACCTTGAGCGTAGCTGGAACACTCTCTGAAGCTGGCGACACCTCGATGCTCGTCACCGCAGCATCGCTTGTCCGCAGAGCGACGGGCAACGAGGCTATCATCGTGCCCATGCGGTCGTTGAAGCTGGCTGTGATCTGGGTCACGCCGTCGGCTACCGCTTCAACCTGACCCTTGTTCCCGGCGGCATTCGAGACCGTGGCCGCGGCCTCGTTGGAGCTCGTCCAGGTGACGTTGGCATCCGAGGTCACGTCCACGGTGGAGCCATCGCTGTAGTGCATCGTGGCCCTGAAGTTCTGCGTCAGGCCCTTGGCCAGCACCGGCGGTGCGGCCGGCGTCACCTCCAGGCGCGTGGGCGAGGCGGTCACCACGATCGCCGCCGTCGCCACGACGGTCTCGCCGCCGCGTGTGTAGGTAGCGGTGATCGTCGCCGGTGCCCCGGCGTCGGTCTTTGCCTTGCCGAGCACCTGCCCCGCCGCAACCGTAGCCTTGCTCTCGTCGGAGCTCGCCCACATGGTCTGTGTGGTCACGTCAGCTGCCGTGTTGTCGGAGAACGTGGCCGTCGCCATCAGGCTCACGGTTCCGTTGACCGGCACGGTGGCCGTGGCCGGAGTTAGGCTGAGCGAAAGGGGCACCGCGTCGGCGACTACTACGGTCAGCATGCCGGTCTGGTCACCCAGCGTAGCCGTGATGTTGACGGTACCGGAGGCGACACCCATGACCACTCCGTCGGCATCCACGGTGGCGATGCCGGTCTGCTCGCTCGCCCACATGACGTCGTTGGTGATCTCTTGCCGGGAAGCGTCGTCGTAGATCCCGGTCGCCACGAGTTGAGCGGTCGTGCCCGGCAGGACGCTGGTCGTCCCCGGTGTCCTGTACGTCACCTCGATCGCCAGCAGCATCGGCGCCTTCACGGTAAGAAGGGCCGTGCCCATCACGCCGCTCGGATCCATGGCGGTCACCATTGCCATGCCGGGCGCGACGCCGTTGAAACGGCCCGAAACCACAGGGTCCGGAACCGCCACGCTCGGGTCGCTCGAAAGCCACTGCGCGATCCCGGTGACGGAACGGTTGGTCCCGTCTGTATAGATGGCGGTCGCAGTGAAATTCGCCGACGTGCCGACGGCGATCACCTGGTCCGGTGGGCTGATCTGGACCTCATCCACCTGGGGCCTGTCCGTGACGGTGATGGTGGCCTGCGACGTGAGAGGCATGTTGTCGCCGAGGCGCACCACGGTTGCCACCACGTCCGCCACGCCGGGCGATGTGCCGGGCGCGACCACACCGGTTGGACTGACGTTCACGATGTTCGGATCGGACGATGCCCACATGGCCATGGCAGTCACGTCGATCCTCATGCCGTCTTCGAAGTTGCCCGTCACCGTCAGCTGAATGCTCTCGGGGCTGCCGATCTCCAAGCTGCCGGAGACGGGACTCACCTCGATGGACTCGAGCTCGGCAAGTGGGGGCGCCGGGAGGGGATCCCGCCCATCGTCGTCGCAGCTACAGCCCGCCAGGGAGCCTGAAAGCGCCAGCGCGCAAGCCAGGGTCCCGATCCGCCAATCCTTCCGTATACGCATAAGCTTTGTCTCCTGAGTCGCTGTGACGATCCTATTGGGGGGTAGTTGAATCCGTTTCATCTCGCAGCTGCATAGGTGTCCGCTCACACCAAGGCATAGGTGTCTGTTCACGCCAGTGCATAGGTGTCTGTTCACGCCAGCGGCCTACCCGCAGGCCCGCGGCAACGCCGGACCGGCTTGAATGCCCGCTGCGTAAACGGTGCCCCACCCGGTAACACCAGAGAACGGTTGCAACGGTGCGCGCGGTTACCACATCCCGTAACGGAGGCATCCGGCACACGTGTGTGCACGACCTATACAGCCCTCGAGCAGGGTGGACACCCCACGAACCCATTCGAATCATATTTCGGCCCCGGCTAGTCGAGAATGAGTGTGCCGATTTGAAACAAAAATGGAAGAGGTTTGTGCTTTTTTTTCACCGAGCCCCGAAGCAGCCGCCTCGCAACCCGCGCACGATGCGAAGATTCGAGCTTCCACCAGCGGCATTTGAAGGTGGGCCCGCCGCAGGGGCCGTGAGGTCTGCTGGCGCAGGGTGACGCCCTGCCGCATACTCGCGCCCGCAACGGCAGGAGGGTTTGTGGCAAGCAGCATCGGTCATTTGTTTCGCGCAACGACCTTCGGTGAGTCGCACGGTGGCGGGGTTGGTGTGATCGTCGACGGCTGCCCGGCCCGACTGGCGCTCGACGCGCAGGAGATCCAGGCGGACCTGGATCGCCGGCGCCCCGGACAGAGCGGACTGACGACCCCGCGGCGCGAAGCGGATCGGGTCGAGATCCTATCCGGCCTTTTCGAGGGGCTGACACTGGGAAGCCCCATCGCCATGCTCGTGCGCAACCAGGACGCCCGGCCACAAGCGTACGAGCCGATCAAGGACCTGTACCGACCCTCCCACGCGGATTACACCACGCAGGCCAAGTACGGCATCCGCAACTGGCAGGGAGGCGGGCGCGCGAGCGCGCGCGAAACCATCGGGCGCGTGGCGGCGGGCGCCGTAGCGAGGAAACTGCTGCGTTGCGCGGCAGGCGTCGAGGTCGTTGCCTGGGTTCGCAGCATCCATGGGCTCGAGGCGAATGTGCATCCCGGCCAGGTGCAGGCTCAGGAGGTCGAGGCAACCCCGGTGCGCTGCCCGGATCCGATCGTCGCAAAGGACATGATCGAGCGCATCGAGGAGGCCAAGCGCCAGCAGGATTCCCTGGGTGGCGTCGTCGAGTGCGCCGCGCGGGGCGTCCCGCCGGGCCTGGGAGAGCCCGTCTTCGACAAGCTCGAGGCCGATCTGGCAAAGGCGCTGCTGTCGCTGCCCGCTTGCAAGGGCTTCGAGGTAGGCAGCGGCTTCGCCGGCACCCAGCTACGCGGCAGCGAGCACAACGACGCTTTCGTGCCCGGTACGCACGGGCAGCCGCGGACCCCCAGCAACCGGTCCGGCGGCATTCAAGGTGGCATCAGCAACAGTGAGCCCATCGTATTGCGGGCTGCCTTCAAGCCCACGGCCACGATCTCCCAGGCACAACAGACCGTGGACCGTCACAACAGGCCGGTAACTCTGCAGGCCCGTGGCCGGCACGACCCGTGCGTGCTGCCACGGGCCGTGCCCATGGTGGAAGCAATGGTGCTGCTCGTACTCGCTGACCATTGGCTGCGCCAGCACGCGCTGGACGTGCTTCTCCGCCTGAAGGAGGGCCCGGCGGAGACGTAACGGGAGCCGAACGGACTACCGGCCCCATTTGAGGAACCGGGGAGTGTATGCTGGCAACGTGACCCACCCCATCAAGAAACCGAAGAGCGCCTCGCCGTATTTCGATCGGCGTGTGCCAGGCGCGTCGTGCCCTGGCCGCACACCGCGTGCAGCGCCGTGTCTTGGCGCTGCGCTGCGTGTGGCGCTGTTGTGTTGCCTCGTGCTGGTCGGAGCCTGCGTTGGCCGGCTCGATGGTGACCACTGCAGCTTTTTCCCGGGAACCTACTTTCCATCGTTCTTCGTGCTGGACGGCGATTGCCCGCCGCACGCCGACTACGGCAAGTTGGAGCTCGATCTCGGAGACACGATCCAGCAGAGCCTGGGTCGAAACGTCGCGATCACCACGGTTGGTCGGCAGGGATGTAGGATTTCAGTAAAGCACAAGATGACCATGGTAGAAGACGAGTTCGAAGGCGACTTCATCCCGGTGGGTGGTGGTGAGTTTCTGGAGGGAACGGTCGTGCGTCGTGCCAGGCTCCCAGCCAAGGTTTGTACGTCCACGTATTTCGTTGTGCTGACCCAGGAGGCGCGAGTCGCCTCCTTGATCGGTCGCACCGGAACGGCTGACACTGCGGCCCCGTGAGGGACGGGTCAGGGCGCAGCCACCACCGGCAGCTCGGCCGCGGGCGCAGCCGGCATGCTGGCCGGACCGCTATCGGCTCTCCGCGACGCGAACATGACCACCACGGCGAGGGTAGCGACCACAGTCCCCGCGCCCAGCCAGAACCATCCGCTCTCGACCAGCGACGCTCCCTGCCCGTTCCAGTGCGCATCGTCCTGGGCCCGGCAGGCGGCCCGCGCAACCTCTAGGGGTGAAGGTATGTGCGTGTGGGCGGGCAGCAGGATCTCCCTTGCCTCGCCCTCCGCCAAACGGACTTCACCGGCCGCCAGCAGGTGACCGTGACGTTCGATCAGAAACCGGTGTGACCCTGGATCCACGGCAACGGCCGCATCCAACTGCGCCCCCGACAACCTTCTGCCGTCGAGCAGAACCGCGAGCCCGTTCACCGCTTCACCCGGAGCAAAGGTCAAGGAGGCCAGCCCGGGCAGCACGCGCTGCAGCAGATCGTCCGCGGCGCGACGAACGCCGGGATCCTCGGCCGCCGTATGGATCGTGCGCAACAACTCCGAGGCCTCCGTCAAGCTACCGAGCTCGACCAGCGCCGCCGAGAGATTGTAGGTCACAACGTCGGAAGCACGCAGGGACAGGGAGCGCCGAAAACGCTCGGCGGCCTTTCCCCACCTCCCCGCATCGGCGTGAGCGACCCCGTCCCGAAACAGCTCGCGGGCAGCCGCGGTGTTTCCCGATCGCTCGGACGTCTTGGCGCCGGAGCGCGCGGGCGATCCCTGCGCGGGTGCGGAAACCACCCCGGAGACCTTGACGCTGCTCGCCGGGGCGCCGGCGTCCGGGGCGCCGGCCGGAGCTGCGGGCTGCGCCGGGGGCTCGGCCCGGGCGGGCCCCTCGTACAGCGCCAACAAGGCGCACAGAACGACGGCCTTGCCGCCACGCGCTGGGCGGGCGCGCAGCGCTTCATGGGGTGCCGCCAGCGGTCCGGACATGCCTCCTGTGGTCTACGGCCGACCGCGAGAACCCTTTACGTTCCCCGCCGCGCCTCCCCTCCAGTCCGCCGGGCTCTCATCCGTTAACCGTGGACGAGACCTATGCTGAAGCGAGGCTCAGTGATCGTCGACCGCTATCGGCTGGAGAGCCAGATCGGTGACGGCGGCATGGGTTGCGTTTGGGATGCGACGCAGCTGTCGCTCGAACGTCCAGTAGCGATCAAGTTCCTCTACACGCACGGTTCCAACGCAGAGCTCCAGGCCAAGCGCTTTCTGCGGGAGGCGCGCCTGGCCGCAGCCATCGAGCACCGCAACGTGGTGGACATTCTGGACTTCGGTGTGTCCGAGTGGGGCCAGCCTTTCATGGTGATGTCGCTGCTGCAGGGGGAGACCCTCGCCGACCGGATGGACCGAGAGCCGGCGCTGTCGGTGGACGAGCTCGTGCGCGTGGCGGGCCTGGCGCTGCGGGGCCTGGCGGCAGTGCACGACGCGGGCATCGTGCACCGCGACCTCAAACCCGAAAACGTCTTCCTGGTCGACGCCCCCGATGGCGCTTACCCCAAGCTGCTCGATTTCGGCATTTCGCGCAGCATGATCGCAGAGGAAGGAGACGACGGGCAACGGCGCAAGACCCATCGCTCGCCCCTCACCACCCGCGAAGGCGTCATCGTCGGCACGCCACAGTACATGTCGCCTGAGCAGGCGCGCGGCCTGCGCCGTATCGACGCGCGCAGCGACATCTACGCCATGGGGGTCATACTCTACGAGGCGCTCACGGGACGGTTGCCGTTCGACTCCGAGAACATTGGCGACCTTATCCTCATGATCGTCACGGGCCATGCCGAGCCTATCGGAGCCATGCGCCCCGAAATCGGATCTGCGCTATGTCATGTCGTGACACGTGCGATGCAGCGCCGGCCCGAGGACCGTTTTCAAACTGCGATCCAGATGCAGCAGGCGCTCCTCGACGCTGCCGAGGGCACCACGGACGCCGGCATCGTGCATACGCTATCGATTCTTCCGCGCCCCATGCGCTCGACCTTTCCAGCCAAGGTCGAAGTGCCGCTCATCCCCACGCTGCCTGATCTTACCGGCCCCGGTGGTCCCGGCGATTCGCACTTTGGCGCACTGCGCAGCAGTGCTTCGAGCCGCAACGCTACAACGCCGCTCGATCCCGCACAGACGCTCGAGACCGGCACCGAGGACGACATCGTCACACAGCCGATCCCAAGACCCGACCTGGACTCGCACCCACGCGACCCGTTGGTCGATGTGCTCGCGAAGCGCCTGAAGCCGCTGCCCGCTTACCTGCGCGGCCACTTCGCGCACCTGGCGTCCGCGCCGCAGCTCCGCAGCCAGCGTGCGGCCGCCGCCCTTTTGCTTGTTGCCGGCGTGGCGTTGCTCGCGCTGGCTGCGTTGCGTGGTCCCGCTGCTGACGAGGCCAGCGCGTCGCAGCGGGCCGCGCACAGCGAGCAAGCGACCGCACCACGGCCTGCGGTGGCCCTTTCCGCCACCACCGGCCGCCAGGGAACCACGTCGCACCCGGCGCAACCGCAGTCGGCGGCCCCCGAGAACGTCGTCGCGAAGGCGCCGCGTCCGACACCCAGCAGGTCCGAGGCGCCGGACACACAGGCGGCCGCCGCGACCGAAGCTCCCGAGGACCAAGCGCAAGACACGCCTCCACCATGGGAGCTCGGGATCTTGCCGCAGGCACCGCTCGCCGTCAGCGACGATCCCGCACCAGCCCCCACCGCAACCCCCACGGTCGCAACCCGGACCACCCCGCCCGCACGAGACCCTCGTCCGAACAGGAAGCGCCGCTACCGCAAGCGGTCCAACACGAAGCTGCTGCGCAAGCTCGACTACTAGGCTTTGTCTCACTAGGCTCTGTCTCAAAACCTCGTAGTCTCGTGTAATTGTGTCATTCTCGCGAAAGTGGGAATCCAGCAGTAAGTTCAGGAAGTAAGTTCAGGACATCCATCTTGCGGTGGCACAGAGACGCCGTGTGCAATTCCACCCTCTGCTGCGCTTCAACACGGCTGAGTGGCACAGAGACGCCGCGTGCAATTCCACCCTCTGCTGCGCTTCAACACGGCTGAGTACGTTTCGAGGGGGAAGGCAAATTTTCGCGCGGACCCCACCTGCGTGCTCCGATGCTCTCGGCTCCCCGGCGGGAGGGTCGTGGCCAAGCAGGTGTTCGCTCAGGCTGCGTTGCGCGCGTAGAGATGGCTGGCGGCCCGAACGCCCTTGACGTGCTGCTGGCCCCGGCGGGCGCCTTCCAGTCGGATGCGCTCGACCTGCCCCCCCATCCCGAAGAACGTGCGGGCGTACTGTTGCACCGAGCCGACGAACGTCTCGGCGTTCAGCCCCGCTCGCTCGACCAGCGGGGCTAGCTTCTCGGGCAGCACGCCGCGTTGGTCCGTGCGGATCGCTTGACCCGTGTGGCGCACCAGCTGCTCGTAGTCGTCGAACAGCATCGGAACAGGTTCGCGATCAGGGGTTTCCCGGGGGCTGGCTGCCTCGGGCGCCGCTGGGGACCGAAACGGCAGCAGCTCCGCTAGCTTCGAGCGG
>JAKSBK010000565.1 GCA_022361155.1 Pseudomonadota bacterium | reverse complement strand
CTCCGAAAAGAGGGACTCCACTCGGTTCGCTGTATTCACGGCGCCTCTATCATCGCTGCGTGTCATCGTTGCGTGCCAATCTTGCGTGTCATCGTTGCGTGCCAATCTTGCGTGTCATCGTTGCGTGTCACCGTTGCCTGCATGGCCGTGAGCCGGGCTGAACCCCGACTCCCAGCGCCAGCTGTCGGCCACCATATCTCGTAGCCCGCGGGTCGATTTCCAGCCCAGTGCCTGCCGGGCCTTGCTGGGGTCCGCCCAGCACTCAGGGATGTCGCCGGGACGGCGCGCGTCGAACCTCCAGGGGATAGCCTGACCGGAAACCTCCCGGTAGGTCTCGACGACCTGTAGCACGCTGTGTCCAACCCCGGTACCCAGATTGTAGACGTGCACCCCACGATCCGCTTGGTGGGCGTCGAGCGCGCGGATATGGCCCCGCGCCAAGTCCTCCACATGAATGTAATCGCGGATCGCCGTGCCGTCCTGGGTCGGGTAATCGTTGCCGAACACCCGGAGGCAATCCAGCGAGCCGCGGGCCACCCGACCAATGGCTGGAACCAGGTTCTGCGGCACGCCCAGAGGGTCTTCGCCGAGCAGTCCCGACGGGTGCGCGCCTACCGGATTGAAATAGCGTAGGATCATCGCGCTAAAGCCCGGATCCGCCGCCGCCACGTCGCATAGAATCTGCTCGATCATGTGTTTGGTGCGCCCGTACGGATTCGTCGGTGACAGGCGCGCGCTCTCGGTGATGGGGACCTGGTCGGGCTTGCCATAGACGGTTGCTGACGAGCTGAACACCAGTCGCGTCACATCTGCTTTCCGCATACCCTCGAGCAGTCCCAGGGTTCCGGTAACGTTGTTGGCATAATAGCGCAGCGGCTGCTCCGTGGACTCGCCCACGGCCTTCAGACCTGCGAAATGCAACACCGATCCGATCCGATGTTGCCGGAACACCGCTTCCAGCAGCTCGGGATCGCCCATGTCACCTCGAAAGAAGGGCGGTCGTGCTCCGCCGAGCTCTTCGAGCCGGTCCAACACCTCGAGCTTGCTGTTGGCCAGATTGTCGAGGATGACCGGCTGCAGGCCCGCCTCGACCAGCTCGAGGCACGTATGGCTGCCGATGTAGCCCAGCCCGCCTGTTACTAGGACTTTGGATCCGTCCATCTTGATTTCTTTCCTATTGGCGAACCGACGAAATGCGGCGCATGCGGTTGGGATCTACATGCGGTTGGGATGACATGCGGCTGGGATCGACATGCGGCTGGGATCGACATGCGGCTGGGATGACATGCGGCTGGGATCGATATGCGCTTGGGATCGATATGCGCTTGGGATCGATATGCGCTTGGGATCGAGCAAGGGTCGGCGTGAGCCTCGGCAGGCGGCTTCGCACCGCAAGCCAGGTGACGAGAGCGAGCTTGGACCGAGTAGTCCTTAACCAAGATTGCGCGTTTTGCCTGCATCCGGCTAGAAGAATGGCGTCATCCGCAGAGCCAAGATCCACGATGGCTTGAAAAAAAGCGACAGGCCAAGGATAACGCGCTCGCATGCTGCTAGACTCGAACCGAGCATGAGAGCCATTTCGCAATCGGAGATAGGCCCTTTCGCGCACCTTCTTCAAGCGAACGCGGACGTAAGGTGCGTCATCAAGGACGCCAAGCACCGGTTCCTGTACGTGAATGAGACTTGGTTGATCTGCTTTGGATACAAGGAGCAGAACCAAGTGATCGGCCTTACCGATCACGATCTCTTCCCCGACTGGAGGGCTTCTCGCTATCTGGCAGAAGAAAAGCAGATTCTCGGCCACGGTGCCGTGCTCGATTACGAGGAGCTCTCGCTCAACGCAGACGGTGAAGTCGAACGCTGGCGCACGCTCAAGGCTCCCTGGCTTCGAGCCGGGCAGATTCACGGCATCACCAACATCGGCCTGCGTTTCATCTCCGCGGGATCGCTGGAGAGCCGCAGCGACGTGGTGCCGGAAATCGTACGCCGCTTCGCAAAGCACGCCTGCGGTCCGGCGACCATCGGTGAGATCGCCGAGGAGCTCGGAATGTCCCGGCGCACCTTCGAGCGCCGCTTCCGGAGGATCATGCAGGAGACACCGCAGCAGTTCCGGATGCGCTGCAAGATCGCCAAAGCCAAGCGACTGCTGCGCACGGACGAGCCGCTGGCTTCGATCGCAGCCGCCTGCTGTTTCAGCGACCAAAGCCACTTCACCAACAACTTCGTCAAGCACGTAGGCTGCAGTCCGAGCAGGTTCAGGAAGGAATTCGCTCGGACGGAGGTTCCCAAACACATCGAACGGCAGCCCACGCTACGCTGGGACGGACCGATCACTCAGCGCAGCAGCGCCGTACGCTAGCTACATGCCGGCCCGTGGGGCTCGCTTGACACCACGGGGCCTGCGTGCTTTGTTCCCGCGGCTCGTCCCGGGACGGGAGAAAGAGTGTGAAGCGTACCTACCAGCCTCATCGCACGCGCCGTCTGCGCAGCCACGGCTTTCGTGCCCGGATGAAGACTGCGAGCGGCCGCAGGCTCCTAAGCAACCGCCGTCGCAAAGGGCGCATGCGTCTTGCGGCGACCGTCTACAAGAAGTAGCGGAGGCCAAGGCTCCGCCACAGAATAGGGACCCGCCACACAATAACCTGCCCACCTCGCAGGCTCCAAACGCCGCCGGCCGTGCTGCTCCTCCTCGAAATACTCTCAATATCCGTCGTCGCCGCGCCTTGCCATCGGCGCCCGATCGCCGGCGAACCGCGCAGGGCTTTTCGTGGCGGAGCCTAGCGACCCGGTGTGCCGGTCAGAGCGATTCAGACGCCGGGATCGAGTGCGCCGCCGCTACGAGTACCGAGCGGCTTTGCGGCACGGTGCACGGGTGAGCACGCGCCATCTGACGTTGATCGTGCTCCCGTCCCACGGCCAGGAGCGCCGTCTCGGAGTCTCGGCCGGCCGTAGACTGGGCGGCGCCGTGCAACGAAACCGGGTCAAGCGTCTGGCGCGGGAGGTGTTCAGGCGCAATCGCGAGCTGTTTCCGAGCGCTTGCGACACCGTTATCCTGGCGCGACCAGGAAGCGAGCGGCTCGATTATGCGTCGGTTAGGGTCGAGATCGCCGGTGTCGCCCATCTCCTTGCGCGTGCCGCAAGCCGCGCTACCCGGCTTGAACGTCCCAAGTCGTCATGAGAACGCTCTTACTCGCTCTGATCCGGCTGTACTGGTGGACACTGTCGCCCTTGATTGGGCGCGCCTGCCGCTTCGAGCCCACGTGCTCGCGCTACGCGGCCTCTTGCATAGAGCGCTTCGGAGCTGCTCGCGGATCGTGGCTCGGATTGCGTCGCATCCTGCGCTGTCATCCTTTTTGTGTAGGTGGCTACGATCCGCCGCCGTCACTACCCCAGTGAAGCATGGAAGAGGACAACACACGGCAGCTGCTTACCTTCCTGGCGATCGCAGCGGTGGTGATCGGGGGCTACTTCCTGCTCGAGTGGCGGTGGGGCAGCCCGCCCGCGGACGAGCCCGAAAAGGCCGGGGCGAGCGTTTCGGGGGCCAAGACCAAGGCCGAGCGCGCCAGCGCCAAGCCGGCGGCGGCATCCGGCGGCGAACAAGAGCGGCCGAAGCCGGCGCCGGCCCTCGAGCTCGCGCTGCCCGAGCGCCGGGCGGAGATCGAGAGCGACTCCTATGTGGCGACGGTCAGCAGCATCGACGGGGGGCTCGTATCCTTGAAGCTGAAGGGTGCGCGCTACCGAACCAACGGCAGCGCCATGGACCTTGTCACGACGGACAAGCCGCGCTACTTGTCGCTCGCCTTCGAGATCGACGGCCTCGAGAGCGGCAAGCGGCGCTGGCAGATCGAGCGCCTCAGCCCGCAGGCAGTCAGACTGAGGTGGCAGGGGGACGGGCTGCGGGTCGTGCGCAAGCTCGAAACGGGCGCGGGACCGTACCAGCTCTGGGTGACGACCCGAGTGCACAACGCCTCGGCGGACCCCCGCAGCGTGCGGCTTCGAATCGCGACCCACCACTACGTGGAAGCCAGCGCCGAAGAGGGTGGTTTCCTGGCGGTGCGATCCCCTGCGGTCAGCAACGGCCTTTGCCATACCGAGGGAGCGACCGAACGGCTTGACAAGGAAGATCTGGCGCAGCCGCAGCGCTTCAAGCAGAACATCAAGTTCGCAGCGGTAGAGAATGTCTATTTTCTGGGCGCGGTGGTGCCGGTCGATCCCGCGGCCCAAGACTGTACCCTGCGTGCTTCCGAACGCGGGGGCTCTTTAGGCAGCCCCGAGGGCACGCTCTTTTCGAGCAGGCTGCGTTACCCCGAGCTCGAGCTCGAGCCCGGACAACAGACCCAGTACAGGGCGCTGGCCTACTTCGGCCCCAAGACACCCAGGGACCTCGAGCGAGCAGGTCATGCTCTGCCCGAGGCTATCGACCTCGGCTTCTTCGCGCAGATCTCGTCGAGCATGACCGCGCTGCTGCGGCGGATCCACGACTACGTGGGCAACTGGGGCCTGGCTATCATCCTGCTCACCTTCCTGGTGAAGCTGGTTCTGTATCCGCTCACCGAAAAGAGCTTTCGCTCGATGGCGAGGCAGCGCGAGCTCAAACCCGAGCTGGATCGGATCAACAAGCTGTACGCCGACGACCGCGAAAAAAAGGGCGCGGCGGTCATGGAGCTCTACCGCAAGAACGGGATCAACCCCATGGGCGGTTGTCTGCCTCAACTGCTCCAGCTGCCCGTTTGGTGGGCACTGTACACGTCGTTGTCGAGCAACGTCGAATTGTTCAGAGCGCCGTTCGTGCTGTGGTGGACGGACCTGTCTTCCCCCGATCCCTTCTTCGTTCTACCCGTGGCCCTGGGCCTGTTGATGTTCGTGCAGCAGAAGATGACGCCGACCACGATGGACCCGGTGCAGGCCAAGGTCATGATGTACATGATGCCGATCATGATCACGAGCTTCATGCTGTTCTTGCCCGAGGGTCTGTGCTTGTACATGTTCACCAACTCCGCGCTCAGCATCGGCCAGCAGCAGTTCATCGAGCGCCGCCTCAAGCGTGCGTCGCAGGGCAAACAAGGCGCGGTCGTGTCGCCCCTGGAGCCCGCCGCCGCTACCGCAGGCGCCAAGGGTGCGGAGGCCCCGAGCAGCTCCCCGAGCGTGACCCGCCTGCGCTCGAAGCCAAGTAAACCTCAACGCTCGAATCGGAGGTCTCGACGTGGTCGAAAGTAGACATCCCGACGAAACCGAAGGCGCGCTCTTCCTTGACGACGACGCTGCAGAAGCCAGCGACCCGATGTGCAGCGCCGACGACGGAAAGGCCGAGCGATCGCAACAAGTTCTCGAGGGTATTCTCGGCCACATGGGGCTCACCACGCATATCACGCTGCGAGAAAACGGTGAGCGAGTCGTGCTTGACGTGCAGGGCGCGGACGCCGGCCGAGTGATCGGCAAGAAGGGTCAAACCCTCGATGCGATTCAGTTCCTGGTCAACAAGATCGTGAACCGACAGCCTGAAGCGCGGCGCCACGTAATAGTCGATTCCGGCAACTACCGGGAGCGCCGGGACAACGGTCTGGTGTCGATGGCACGCCGCGAAGCGCGTCGCGCCATTCAGCAAAGCCGCGTGATCACGCTGGAGCCCATGTCGCCGCGCGATCGGCGCGTGATTCATCTTTCCCTGGCCAAGCTCCCGGGCGTCAGCACCCGCTCGGATGGTGAGGGCATGGAGCGTCGCGTCCGCATCATTCCTTCTCGTGTCCGTCCCCGTCGTTCGCCGGCTCGGCGTTAGGGCTCGCAGCGCCGATACAGGCCGATGCTCCTGGGAGCGTGGCTGCTGGGTACCCGGTAGCGTTTGCGATAAACCAGCACGCTCCCCTCGGGCGCAGCCGGCTCGGGCTCGGTCGCGCTGAACACGAGCGTCCGCTGCGCCAGCTCGAGGCCGAGCGCGAGCCACTCACGAGGCCGGAAGGTGGCACGGGACAGCGCCAGATCCGAGTGGTGTGGCAAGCTCGCAGGGTAGGGCGGGATAGAGGCCTGCTCGATCCGGGTCCGGCCGATCAGGCCCAGGCTCGCTGCGCTTTGGCGCAGGAACGTGACGCGCTTTGCGCGCGCATCAACCAACGTAGCGCTGAGGTCCGGGCGTAACGTCAGCAGCGCAAGCGTGGGCGCTCCGGCCCCGGCACCCACGTCGAGCAGGCGCGAGTGCTTGCAGACGAGCCTCTCGTCGCTCAACATCAGCGCATCCAGCACCAGGACTTCGAGTTGCGCGCGGGGCTCGACGGCTGCGGTCAGGTTCAGGCGGCGGTTCCACTGCGCCACCGCGGACAGGTAGCTGCAAAGCTGCGCGGTTTGCGCTTCATCCAAGGCGCATCCCAGCTGTCGCGCGAAACGTTTCAGCGCTTCGGGCGATACGGGCTTCGCGGCCTGCCGCTCGTGCCTGCCGCTCCTCGTGCCGCGCCCGCTCACTCGCTCGCCATACTCCCTGGCGCAGGATTGCGCCATGCCGCCACCGTTCACCGGGGGCGCTCGCCTCGACGCCGGGGCTGAACGATCCCGCTGCCGCGGCGTCGCGCAGTCGTGCCAAGCATCGCTTGCATGCATGCTATCCGCCGGCCATCTTGTCCCGCGTCCAGCGGCGCCCAGTCCTCACCGAAACACACGAGTTATCCTTCCGCGGGCCCTGAGCGTCGCGGGCCGACAACCGAATGCTGGCTCAGAAGCTAGAAATCGAACCGGCGCTCTGCCAAATGTTCGCCGAGCCTCCCGGGTCGTGGACCCTGAAGCCGCTGCAAGGAGATGCTTCTACCCGCAGCTACTACCGTTTGACGCTGCAGCCGGAGCTGTCGCCGAACCGATTGATCGTCATGCAGCTGGCTGGGTCGCAGGCTCCTGATGCGGGCGCCCAGGATCGAGAGCTGCCTTTCTTGAACGTGCAGCGCTTCCTCGAGCGCAGGGGCGTGCCCGTACCGCGGGTCTACGCGCAGGACCTGGCACGAAACGTGGTGCTGCTCGAAGATCTAGGCGATGAGACCATGGAAGTCAGGCTGCGGGCGACCGCGCCCGAACACTGGACGCATCGGTACGCCGAGGCAGTCGATTTGCTGGTCTACCTGCAGCAGCGTTGCGCCGAGCCTGATCGTGGTTGCGTTGCGTATCAGCGATGCTTCGACGCCGAGCTTCTGCGCTGGGAGCTGGATCACTTCAGGCAGTGGGGGCTCGAGGCGGTGTACGGTCGCCTGCCTGCGTCGGACAGGCGGGGCCTTGATGCGGACTTCGACGAGCTCGTTCAGCTGCTGCTCGGTATGGCCACCGGTTTTGTGCATCGCGATTTCCAGTGCCGCAATCTCATGTGGGCGAGCACCAGATCGCCCGAGCGCCTGACCGTCATCGACTTCCAGGACGCCCTGATCGGACCTCGACCCTACGACCTGGTCGCGCTGCTTTGCGATTCCTACGTTTGCCTGAGCCCAGACCTGCAGCAGGCCATGCTCGATCGCTACCTATCGGCCTCGGGCCTCAGCAGAGTCGAAGCCGAGCGCTTCGAGCTGGCGTTTTGGCGCACGGCCCTTCAGCGCAAGCTCAAGGACGCGGGTCGTTTCATCTATTTGGACCGCATGCGGGCCAACCGCAGCTTCCTGCGCTGGTTTCCTCAGAGTCTTGTCTACGTCGGCCGGGCTTTGGAGCGGCTGGGAGAGCTCCCCGAGCTCGAGCTGCGTCTGAAGCGCTCGATTCCAGGCTTCCCGGGGCCGGTCCCGGTGCCGCAGAGCGTCTGCGACGACCTGGCAGCCGGCGGGCGGCGGTAGCCGGCCGGGCTTCGGTGCCGGTGGAATAAGGCTCCCGCGGGCGATGTTAGGTCAGCGAGGACCGGTACCACCCGCGAATGGGTGAAGTCCGCGTCGTGCTGGGGACCCCGGTGGTTGGTTTGCCAGTCTGCATACCGAGAGTACACTTGGCGCTCGCGCGACCCATGCACCTGGCCCGGCTCACGATAATGGCTGCAGTTTTGCTGCCGACGACGGCATCGGCACAGTGGTGTCCTTCCCAGCAGGAGGCTCGGGTCATGGCCGGTCTGCCGGACACCTTACCCGAGCTGCGAGGTACAGGGCCCAGGCCGGGTCCCCTTGCCAGCGCAGTTGCCGGATGGCGCAACGGCGGCCTGCGTCGTGAATCGCATGCCGCGCTGCTGCCAGGGACGGCTCCGCCGCTTCGTGCTCTACTGTGGTGCATCGCGCCAGACGATCCACGCTGTGCGGCGGCCAGTCCGCTGCAGGTTGGCGGGCCTTGTCCGAGCGATCCGGGTGCAAGCGAGCCTGGTCGGATGAGAGTTGCCGTGGGGCCTGAAGGCGCTGGGGCGCCTCGTTGGAGCGGCCTGCAGCAACCGCAGCCAGGTCACCCGCGCCGCGTCGAGAGACCGCCGAGGTAGCGTCGGCGTTCAGGTTTTCCCAGGCCATCGAGCCAGCTGCAGGCTCGGTACGGAGCTGTGCCTTCGATCCGTTCACCTGCGTGGCGGGCGCTCGAAGATAGCCTTCGGCTGGCTCATGTGCGGGAGGTCCTGTGCGTCACCCCCGGGCGCCTGTTGCGCGCGCCGGCGAAGCGCCGGCTGCGCCCGGCGGCGCAGCCGGCGTACACGGCGTACACGGCGTGTCCTGTAACCCCAAACACTTTGACCCCAAACACTTTTTGGCGTCGTCTCGGCTCTGCACGGGGCGACCGAGGAGAATCAGTCTGATGAGCAAGGGATCGATGATAGTCACTATTCTGGTCGCTTTTGTTGCCGGATTCATGATCGGCAACATCGCCGGTTCGACCGGCTCCGGGGGCAAGGGCGATGAGCACGTTGCAATCGCCGAGGCCGCGGCCGGGGCCGAAGTCGACGGCCCCGAACGTTTCAAAGTCCCGGTCACCGGAGCGCAGCCCAGCCGCGGAACCAAAGACGCGTTGATAACCATCACGGAGTTCAGCGATTACCAGTGTCCGTTTTGCAAGCGGGTCGAGCCCACGATGACGCAGCTCGAGAAGGAGTATGCGGGCAAGCTGAGGATCGTGTGGCGCGACAATCCGCTGCCTTTCCACAAGGACGCCGAGCCCGCGGCGGAGGCTGCCCTCGAGGCGCGCGCACAGGGCGGCGATGCCAAGTTCTGGCAGATGCACAAGCTGCTGTTTGACAATCAGCAGGCCCTAACGCGAGCCGATCTGGACAAGTACGCGCAACAGATCGGGCTCGACATGGGCAAGTTCAAGCGCGCGCTCGACACGCACAGCCACAAGGCTCGCATCAACGCCGACAAGCAGCTGGCGGCCAAGGTGGGCGCTCGCGGCACGCCGGCGTTCTTCATCAACGGACGTTTCCTGTCGGGCGCGCAACCGATCCAGAACTTCAAGAACATCATCGATGACGAGCTCAAGCGCGCCGAGCGGCTCGTGAAAAAGGGCGTCTCCAAGGCGAAGCTGTACGCCACGCTCACCAAGAACGCCAAGACCGAAGCTGCACCGCCCGCGCCGGCTCGACAGCAGGCGCGTCGTCAGCCGGACCCCAGGGCTGTGTACAAGGTGCCGGTGGGCAGTTCCGCGCAAAAGGGTCCCAAGGACGCCTTGGTCACGATCGTGGAATTCAGCGACTTCCAATGTCCATTCTGCAGTCGCGTCGGGCCCACGCTCGCGCAGATCGAGAAGGAGTACGGATCGCAGGTTCGTGTCGTCTTCAAGCACAATCCGCTGCCCTTCCACAAGGAAGCGGGTCCGGCTGCCCAGGCCGCTATCGAGGCCCAGAAACAAGGCAAGTTCTGGGAAATGCACGACAAGTTGTTCGAGAACCAGCGCGCGCTCACACGGGCGGATTTGGACAAGTACGCCAAGGAGCTCGGGCTGAACATGGCGCGTTTCAAGAAAGCGCTGGATTCGAACAAGTATCAGGCCGTTATCGACGAAGATCAGAAGCTAGCCCGGTCTCTTGGCGCCTCGGGCACGCCCTCGTTCTTCATCAATGGCCGCAGCCTGCGCGGTGCTCAGCCTTTCCCGTCCTTCAAGACGCTGATCGACGAGGAGCTCAACAAGGCGAAGGCGTTGGCCCGCAGCGTTCCAAAGGGACAGCTGTACGCCAAGATCATCGCGCAGGGTGCGACGGCGCCCAAGTACATCGATGCGCCGGCTCCGAGCCCGGGCGCAGCCCCGGCGCCAGCCCCGGACAAGGTGTACGCCATCCCCGTTCCGACCAATGCTCCGCGTAAGGGGTCTCGCAAGGCCAAAGTCGTCATTCAGGAGTTCAGCGACTTCCAGTGTCCGTTCTGCAGCCGTGTCTTGCCCACGATGAAGCAGGTCATGGACCAGTACGGAGACAAGGTAGCCCTGGTGTGGCGCAACTACCCGCTTCCTTTCCACAACGAAGCCATGCCAGCCGCACAAGCGGCGCTCGAAGTGTTCGCGCAAGGCGGCGTGAAGAAGTTCTGGGCCTACCATGACCTGTTGTTTGCCAATCAGCGTGCGCTATCGCGCGCCGACCTGAGGAAATACGCGCAGCAGGTCGGGGGCATCGATCTCGCACGCTTCAAGAAGGCGCTCGACGCCAACAAACACAAGAAGGCCGTCGAAGCCGACATGGAAGCGGTTCGCAAGGCCGGTGCTCAGATCGGCACGCCTTCGTTCTTCATCAACGGCCGACTGCTGCAGGGAGCCCAGCCGTTTCAAGCGTTTAAGGCGGCTGTCGATCGCGCCCTGGAGGAGAGCTAGCTCGTTTCTGTCCACAATGGCGCCAGGGCGGCTTTCGTCCTCAGAGCGAAGCTCGGAATAGCGCTGCTATTCCTTCGCTCCGCTCTTGCGGGCGTGCTCGCCTTGGCATCCATTGTGGGCCGGAGCAACGGGTGCGGTGGCTCTGGCGTCGATTCTGGTTACGATTTGACACGTCGCGAGGCGCCTATTACATAAGCGCGGCCGTGTCGGGCACCCCGGTCGAGCGCTCGGCGGCAGCCACGGGGTCAGAGGGTTGGCGATGGCCAGACAGCGCGCGGACAACGAGCGTCCAGTGGTTGAAGAGCTGCATTTCCGGAGCGATAACGCGTTCCTCTGCCTGCTGCTGAACCGGCGCACGAAGACGATACGCGTGATCGACTTCAGGGCCGGCGCCCTGCCGGCCAAAAGACTGTTCATTCAGTCAGTGGCACACCGCGAGGGCATCGACAAGGTCATTATCCTCGTCGAAAAGGACGAGGTCTCGTCGTGGACTCGGGTGGGCTTCGTTCGCGAGGGCACCGTGCCTGGCTTCTACAAGCGCAGCGATGGGCATCTGGTGGGCTGCGTGATCGGCGATAAGACCGCCTCCATCGAGGTGGACGACCAAGGCCAGAGGCTTGCGGACCGGACGGTCAACGCGGCCAAGAAGGCCGCCAAGGAACTCGCAAGAAGCCACGTGGCGCTCCGGGGGGTCGATATGAGCGTCGCGGCCCAGGCCCGCGATCAGATGTGGCATAGGGGGCACGGGCTCGGCAGCTTCGATCCGTTCGGGCGGGACGCGCTCAGGCTCTTTCTCGATGTCGTGCCGAAGCGCGGCAAGGCGAATTACCTCTCGGCCGAGTTTCAGGACTGCTTCGGCCACTCGCTGATCGAGGTGCTGCGATCGCCACGCAGCGAGTCCGACGTGGTTGCCGTAGTAGAGGGTCTGCGTTCGTTTTCCGACGAGCTCAGGCGGCGCGGCATCGTATCCGCATTTGGATTCGCACCCAGCGAAGACGTGGCGTTGTCTACGGCGTACGTCGGCTCGGGGTTCCGCAAGACCGGGCTGCTGGCGCGGGGCCTCCAAGTGGGAGGCAAGCGCTCCGACGCCATTCTGTGGTCCAAGAAACTTGCAAATCCCGGCGAACCGGACGAACTGTCATGAGGGTGGCAGCGGGGACCGCGAGCCCGTAATCGGGGCGTTTGTGGAGGCGTTGCTCAGGGTGCCTACCTATGTGTATGTGTGCGACGGCTGCACCAGCGAATTCGAACGCGAGCAGCGCATCAGCGAAGACCCGATCAAGGAGTGTCCGAACTGCGGGGCATCCAAGGCGCGCCGGTTGATCACGCAGGGTAACTTCATTCTCAAGGGGCGTGGCTGGTACGCCGACGGCTACGGTTCGAAAAAGGCGCCGGAGGACAAGCCCGACAAGTCGAAGCCCGGCAAGGACGCACAAGCGGACAAGGGCGAATCGACCAAGGCCGGCCCGGGCCAATCCAACGCATCGGATACGGCCTCGACCAAGGCGTCCGGCGAGTCGTCGTCATCGAAGTCGGGCACCGGCAAGAACGCCGCCTAGGCGGGAGGCCGGTACACAGGACGCTCGCTCAAGCTGGTCCACGCTGTTGGCTGGCTGAACACCACGGCGATAAGCAACGCTCAAGCACGAGGGACACCACCACCAGGAACGTTCGAACGGTCATGTTGCGGCTGCATGTCGCGCTCCGCGACCGCAAGGATTCTGCGTACAGGGCGGCGCTCCGTCAACAAAGCTCGGGCGTCACCCTCGGCGCGTCCAAGAGCTTGCCGATGCAGGTCCGAGCACTATCGTCCCAGCACGACGTCGATTCCCGCAAGCACGAGCTCGAGTTTACTCTCCGGCAGCCTGCCGGCCCTTTCGACGAGCGCCTGGCGATCGAGCGTGAAGACCTGCGACACGTTCGCGACGGATTGCTTCGGCAGTCCCGTGGCTCTCGTGCCGAGCAGCGCGTTGCCAGGGGCATCCGCCCATTTGAGATTGCTTGTGAGCGAGACGCACACGATCGTCGCGATGCGACTTCGATTGAACGCGTCGCACTGCACCACTAGCACCGGCCTGCGGAAACCCGGCTCAGACCCAGCTGGCTCCCCGAGGTCTGCCCACCACACCTCGCCCTGGTTGACTACCACTCCGTGCGTCCGAGGGTTTTTCTTGCAGCCCAGGCGCCGAATTCGTCGCGCCCTCCGTCCAGTTCGTCACACAGCTTGTCGAGCGCCTGCGTGACGCGATCCGGAGCATGGCGCGCAAGGAACTCCTTCAATGCACGAGCGTATAGCTCGCTACGGGACACCTCGAGGCGCTTGGCCATGCGCTCGGCCTGGGCAAACACCTCGTCGGGCAACGAGATGGCCGTCTTCATACCGATAGTATAACCATGCTCCCATCGCGGTCAAACCAAGCGGCGCTGTGGCGCCAGAAAAGCGCCAGTACCTGAACAGTGGGAGTAGCGCGCCGCGGAGCGAATTGACTTCACTTCTTACATGGAGTCACAATCCCTGGGCCGGGGACGCTCGGCGAGCCCGGCTGACGGGCTAACACATAGTGGGGCCAGGGTAGGGTAGGGTAAGGACAGGACACCCATGGTAAGGACGTCCAACTGGTGTCAGAGATGTGAAGTCTTTGCACTGCACAGCACTGTGACTTTTGGTCAACAGGATACGATAACAACACCCAGCGATCATCTCAATCGTTGGCAGGCATGTCTGAGGCATGTCTGGCAACCGTGGACTGGGATGGTCCCCTGGTCACTCTTGACCCATTGAAGATCGAGGAGGTGCTGCACCATCCCTCCAGTCCACTGCCCGATCCCGACCTCAACATGGACAGCTCATGCAGCGCGTGCCCGCCGCATACTGCCATCGGCGATCCGCCGCTGCACGTGGTGGCTGGCACCGACCAGTTCCAATGCGGAGCCTGCGGCGAGAGGCAGGTAGCGATAGGCCCACTCTGCCAGGACTGCGCGCCTAACCAATTCGCGAACTGGGCCGCCGATACCTGCGAGTGCTGTCCTGCAGGCCAGATCATGAGCGACGCTGGCGCCAACACATGTGACCTCTGCGCTCTGGGGTTCGGTTCGAACAGCACCTCCGATGCGTTGGGAGTGGTAACGTGTGGGGATGCATGTATCCAGTGTCCTGCCGATGTCACGGAGGAGGCTGTTAAACTCGCGGGCGACTGCCCCGCGGTGCTCACGTACAGTTCGGCGTCAACGCAAGCCGATTCGCTAGTGTGCCCGGACGTCTGGGTGGAGCTTCAGGCACTGGCCGCGATCAGCGCCAAGCCCGCCCTCGAGATATCAGCGACCGCAATCGGTGCGGCGTCAATGGATGAGGCGACCTGCACGGCCACAACGGTGGGCTACGATCTTTGAGCCAGACGGTGCAGGTGGCTGGACGCTCCGGTCCAGCACCTCTGGTACTGGCGTCG
>JAKSBK010000564.1 GCA_022361155.1 Pseudomonadota bacterium | reverse complement strand
ATGGCCCGAACGCTCTCCGCAGGGCTCGGCGAGCAGCAAGAGGGCCTGGCTTCCGTTCAGGCCACGCTTCACCGCACCCTGACGGCCTACCGCGCAGCCAGCGGTCGCGAGCTGAGCAAGGTCTATGTCGCGGGCAACCTGGCATCGAACCCGGAACTCCCTGCGACGCTAAGCGAGGCGCTCGGTCTCGAGGTGCAGAGCTTGGCGCTGCCGCCGCCGCCAGGCTCGAGCCAGGAGCCGGATCCCGCTTTCATGCGCGCTGCGGCGCTTGCTGGCCGCGCCACGGTTCACGAGCGACGCATCAACCTGCGCCAGGGCGAGTTCGCGCCCCCGCACGCAGCAAGCGCACTTCGTAACTACCTGCGTCTCGGCAGCGCCTGCGCCGTTACGATAGCCCTCTCGCTCGCGTTCGCGATCGCTTCGCAGCGTTCCCTGCTGCTCGATGAGCAAACCCGACTCAAGGAGCGGCTTGGCCGTGAGACCAAGGCAGTTCTTGGCCGTGAGGTCAGCACCGCCAAGGAAGCCCGCAAGCTGCTCAAGAGCATTGGCCTGAGCGACGATCCCCTGCCGTCCTTCGATGCATTCGATGCGCTCGAGGCCGTGTCGGCGTCGATTGATGAGGACGTAACGCACGACGTGCGCAAGCTTCGCATCGACGTGGGTGACGGCAAGCACGAAGGTCGCTTCGAGCTGCTGGCCGCCCTGGGCACGATCGAGCAGCGCGATCAAGTGGCCGAGAAGCTCAAGGCTCACAAGTGCTTCCATGAAGTGGAGAAAGGGCGAACCACGCCGGCGCCGGGTCGCGATCGCATCAACTATCGGCTCGAGGGGACGATACGGTGCTGGGAATCGCGCCCACAGGACAAGAAGCGTCGCAAGAGGAGCAAGCGGATATGACCACGGGGCTCGATCGCCTGAGATCGGCCTGGGCCGGTCTTACCGACCGCGAAAAGCGGCTCGTGGGCTTGCTTGCGGTCGTAGTCGCAGCCCTGCTTGCGCTGTTGCCGCTGGTCGTGATGGCACTGAACAACTCGGCTTTGCGGCAACAAAACGACGAGCTGGAGGCGTTGCTGGACACCCTCGCGCGGCGGCGGCCCAAGCTGACACAGCTGCTGCACGAGCGCCAAGCTGCGGAGCTGCGCTACCGCCAGAAAGCCCCCCAGCTGGGGAGCTTCCTGGAAGGCAAGGCGCACGACAAGGAGCTTTCGATCCGAGAAGTCGTCGATCAGCCGGAAAAGGACGAAGGTGGCTTCCGCCGGCGCAACGTGCGCATCAGCATGCCAGGTGTGGCCTTGACGCCCGTGATGGAAATGCTTGCCTCGATCAAGAACAGCCGCTACCCGGTCGCCATAGAAAACCTGCAGGTCGAGCACTACCAAGACGGTGATCGCTACAACGTCAAGCTTGGCGTGGTTACATTCGATCGCTTGGGCAACGCCAGCAAAGCAAACCCCAAGAAGCCTGGCTCACCATGACGACGGAAGCTACGACGGCTGTGCTTGAACGACCATCGCGCGTACTGGGATCGCGATTCGGAGCGCTGCGAACCGTCGCCAAGTGGGCAGGCTACGGTGGCTTCTTCGCGGCGTTCTTCGTGCTGGGCGTCTATTTCACGTTTCCCTACCACAGGCTGCGCGACTACATCATCCAGCAGGCGGAGCTGCGAGAGGACTCCCTGGGTCGGCTGCACCGCACCGGGATCAGCCTCGAGATCGAGGAGCTGCAGCCTTGGTGGTTCACGGGAGCTCACCTGACCGGCGTGCGCTTCAGCAAGAAGGCGGATCGGGCCACGCGCGCACCGCTGTCGATGAACATGGACGAGCTTTGGATCCGAGCTGCACCGTGGTCGCTGCTTTTTGGCGGAGCCGCGGTATCGTTCGACGGTCGGGTGGGCGGCGGCTCGCTGCGGGGCACGTGGAAGCGAACCGCCACCGGACAGCAGATCGACGCTACGCTTCGCTCGGT
>JAKSBK010000563.1 GCA_022361155.1 Pseudomonadota bacterium | reverse complement strand
CCTCCGGTGCAATTCGTGTACAACCCCCTGGGCTACGCTCGCGCGGCCCACGAGCTCTACCTAACTCGGTATGGCGCGGGAGCCAAGCAGGTCGTGCTCGTGGGCATGAATCCTGGACCTTGGGGAATGGCCCAAACGGGTGTGCCCTTCGGTGAGGTCGTGCTGGTGCGCGACTGGCTCGGGATCGACGTAACCGTCGCGCAACCGGCTCGCGTGCATCCGAAACGACCCATCATGGGTTTCGCTTGCGCGCGCCGCGAGGTCAGCGGCCAACGGCTCTGGGGCTGGGCCCATGCCCATTTCGGCACCCCAGAGCGCTTCTTCTCCCGTTTCTTCGTGGCCAACTACTGTCCGCTTTCGTTTGTGCGCGACAGCGGGGCCAACCACACGCCCGACCGGTTGCCGGCCCGCGAGCGTGGCTGCCTGTTTGCGTCGTGCGATCGAGCGCTCAGAGCTTCCATCGAGCTGCTTTCGCCGCAATGGGTGATCGGCGTGGGCGGCTTTGCCGAACGCCGCGCCAGGGAGGCGCTGCGCGGCCTGGACGTGAGCGTGGGCACGATCCTGCACCCGAGCCCCGCCAGTCCCAAGGCCAACCAAGGTTGGGCCGAAGTCATCGTGGCTCAGCTGCGCGATCTAGGCATCCAGCTCTAGCTTCGAGCCTTGGTTTCAAGCCTTGGTGCGAGCTAGCCGAACAAATCGCAGGCTGAGCGAACCGTTGCCGCAGCGCCGACCGTTGCAGGGGTTCGCGAGCGGTGCCAGAGTACGGCCCATGCTGTTGCGCGCTTGGGGCACGTGGGTGCTTTTGATCATCTGCTGGGTGACGTGGTCGGGGCACTACAGCCTGGATCACCGCTTCATTCTGGGCTCGGGGATCGCCTCGTCGCTGGCGGTGGTCCTGTTGGCCCTGAGGATGCGGCTGATCGACGACGAGAATCCACCCTACCAAGTGAGCTGGAGATCGCTCCTGTACGCGCCCTGGCTGCTTTGGCAGGTGGTCATAGCGAATATCGATGTCGCCAGGGCCGTGCTCGATCCTTCGTTGCTTCGCCGCCGGCTGATCCGGGTCAAGGCGAGCCAGCGATCCGAGCTCGGCTACGTGATCTACGCCAACTCGATCACGCTCACGCCCGGCACCGTGACATTGGATTTGCGTGACGGTGAGCTGCTGGTGCATGCGGTCACGACAAACGCCGCGGAGGGGCTCCAAACGGGCGCGATGGATCGCATGGTGAGCTGGCTGGAAGGTAGCGCCAAGTTGCCAGCAGGCAGGGGCGGCACGTCATGAGCCTGGCCATCGATACCGTGAGCGGCTGCCTGCTGCTGGGAGGGGTAGCTGTCGGACTTCTGGGCGGCGCCGGAGTGCTTCGTTTTCCGGACTTCTACTCGCGCATGCATGCGGCGGGCATGACCGATACGTTGTGCACGGTACTCGTGCTTTTGGGGTTGATGCTGCAAAGCGGCCTGAGCGAGCCCAGCTTGAAGCTGGCGTTGATCGGGCTCTTCTATTTTGTCACGAGCCCTACCGCCGCCCACGCTTTGGTGAAAGCGGCCTACGCTCACGGCTTGGCGGCCGAGGTCGATGCCGCTCCGACCTCAGCCGGGGTCGGAAGGCCGGAAGCGCTGTAAGCGGCGCATCTCCTCTTGATCGCGGTCGCTGCGGTGCTCTCGGTCACCAACGGTTTGGCAGACCCTTTTCTTGATTCGGCTGCCGGTGATCGCGATGCGTCTGCATTCCACCTGCTGACTGCGTTCGGCCCTGCGGTTGTGGCTGGACACTGCCGTCTTGAGCTCTTCTTCCGACAGGCGCCGGCCTGAGCGGGTGTTGCCGCAGCCCGGGCCAAAGACGGCGACAGACAATAGCGCACCCAGGGCGGCGGCTAGCGATTTCCCGATGCGAGCATCCTGGACGAGGCATGGGGCGCCGCCGGAAGAGCGCCAGCCTGCATCGTAACCCGCCGAGCTTGCTCCCGGTCTCACCGCGTCCCTCCGGGTCCAGCAGTCCGCTTGGCCGCCCGCGCGTCTGGTGCCGCTCTAGTACCCCCGCTGCAGGCCCCGACCATCCAGGACTCCTGCGACGGGCTCCTAGCCCAGCCGAGGCCGGCGCGCAAGCGCGCAAGACCTTCACCGGGTGGCCTCAGCCGCACAGAGCGTGACCGATCCCATCCGCAACAAGGGGTCAAGTTGTCCCGGCTCGGGGCCGATAGGACTGGAGTCGTGACCGGGGCTCGCATACGTGCCGTCGAGCTGTTGGTGGCTGCGGCCGTGCTGTGCCTGCCTCTCAAGGCCGAGGCCCAACGGCGGACCACAGCCGCGCAGCAACGAACCGCCGCGCAGCAGCGCGGTGCCGGGCAGGTCGCCCCCTGGGTTCTGGTTGCCGGGCTCGAGCTCTACTCCGACCAGGGGTCGATGCACGGTCGCGAGCGACGCAGCATCCTGGTCGAGGAGCACGAGTACGACTTCGCCGGACAAGGGCTGCTCGCTCCGTCCTTGTGGGTGCTGGTCCCGTGGGTCCCGCGCGTTCGCGTAGGCGCCGGCATCCGGTACCTGGGAAGCTACGAGTACACGCGCAAGGACGACCGCAAGGAGGAGCCGGAAGTCCTGCAGCTCGGTCCGATGTTCGATCTGATCGGGCAGCTCGACTACGCGCTCGAGCTTCACGGGCAGCTCGACCTCGTGTTGGGTGCGCAGGCGGGGCTCGTGGTGCTGCTACCTGGAGGCAGCTTCGAGGAGGAGATCAAGGCCCTGCAGCGCCAGGGCGTCGGGGCATGGAACCTGCCCCGACTGGGCTATTTTGCGGGGCCGCAGCTCGCCGGGCGCTATCGCTTCAGCCGGCGCGTCGCGCTGCGGGCCGGTGTCGCAATGCAGTGGGCGCAGGTCGCGTTGTTCCGGATCAGCGAGCAGGTGGGCAGCGTCGACTTCGATAGGAAGCGCCACGCGAACCTCACTCGCCTGAGCTTGTTCGTTGCTCTGGAGGCGGCTCTGTAGCGCGGGCTTTACGCGTGGCGACCATGGTAGCGTCATCGACGAGCAGGAGATCCTACGTTTGCGGGTGTCGGATCGCACGAGCAGCGCGTTGGCGCGGATTCGCGTACTTCGGCTTGCTCGTGCTCCTGAGCGCCGCCGGATGCGGTCAACCCCAGCTCGCGTTCGACTCGACCCATCCCGCACGCGGTCCAGGGCAGTTGGTGGGCAACGGGCCGCCCGTTACGGACGGTCGTTTTGCGGGCTCGGGAAGCGTCGACACCTTACCAGCCGCTGTCGCGCGGCCGCCAACGGGGGCGAGCCCTCACTGCGACGCTGCCTGCAGAACCTACTGCGCATCTCTGGGGCTCGACAATCCGGTTGACCGGGGCCTGTGCCCGAGCCTGTGGGGAGTGGGTCTCGACACCCGACCCGTGTTCATGCACGAGGCATGCAGGCGGCTGTTCGCCGACCTGGTGGGCTACCTGCCGCCCCTTGGCGAGGCCGAGCTGACATGCGCAGGCAGGCCCTGGGGTCAGGTCGTGGACGAGCTGCTGGCCAAGAAAGAGTTTGTCGAGCTCGGTCAGCGACGCTGGGCGGACCTGCTGCGCTACCACAACGAGAGCATAAGCGTGGAACGCATCTTCGACATGGACGATCTGGTTGGCAAGCTGTATCGGGGGCTCGTTTCCTACGACCAGTTTGCAGCCGTCGTGAGCGCGCATCCGGTCGTGACACGCCGCTACGACAGCGCGGCGGATCGCGCCGAAGCTGTCTTCAGCCTGTTCATGGGCCGGCCTCCCTACTCGAACGAACGCAGCGACCTGGCGCGCCTGTACACGCTCTGGGATAGTGGTTACTACGACCACCCGGTCTTGCTCCAGCGGCTGCCGGACGCGTTCATTCGCTATCGCTGCCTGCCCCCGAAAGGGGAATCGGATCCCGGCGCCGCCGGTCAGTGCACGAGCACGCTGTGGGGCTTCAACGAGCTCACGCTGGTGCCCGATCTCAGGGCCGACGAAGAAGGTCGCATGTGGAGCGGACTGCTGCGTCCTTCCGAATGGGAGGCGCTGCAGCTCCCGGGCCGCATTCTCGCCAGTCAGAGCACCTTTTGGGAGCAGGCGGTCGGCCGGGTTCTTAGCCAATACCTCGGCTACGATCTCGGTATCGACGCGCCTTCGGTTCGCCAGGAGCTGGCACGCTATCTGATCGAGCACAACGGCGACCTACGCGCCCTGCATTACGCGGTAGCCACCTCGCAAGTGTACCTGCAATCGAGCACGGGCGCGACACCAACCGCGCATCGCTTCACGTACGGTCCGCTCAAGCAGGTGCAAGTCGAGCCCTGGATCGACACCATCACGCGTGCGACCGGCTTCAGGCTGTCCGCGTGCGATCATCGCATCGCCCAACCCGAGGATTTCCTGGGCGAGGGCAGCCTCAGCGGGCTCGCGCTCATTCACGCGAGCCGTTGGGAGCTGACGAGCGAGGGTGAGATCGATTCAGACTATCGCGATCTTGCCCGCACGCTTGGCGGCTGTCCGGACAACGACGTTGGCGGGCGTTTCAAGACGATCAGCATCCTGACCACGGCGATCCAGGAGAGTTTCGTAGAACAGGTGTGCGATCCCCTGTTGGTCCCGGAGCAGGGCGCCGCAGAGCAGGGCGCCGCAGAGCAGGGCGCCGAGCTGACCAGGTTGTTGCCGGCCGGGATCGAGCCCCAGTCTGCTCTCGACGCCGCTACAAGCGAGCGCATCTTCAGCCACCAGCTCGAGCTGTTTTTCGGGCGCCCGGCCGCGCCCCACGAGCTGGCCTGGGCAAGGGCCGGGGCCGACGCCTGCCTGCCCAAGCCCTGCACCGCGGAGATGTACGCGCGTCCGGTTTGCTATGCGCTTCTTTCGAGCGGCGAGATGCTTTTCTATTGATGCCAAAGACCATGAGCCGTGCACCAACCAGGGACTTACGCGCGAACGCAAGCGACGGCGAGCGGCCTGGCGTCCGCAGGGGGCGTCGCTGGCTGCTCGCAACCGCCGCCCGCAGTCTTGCCGGGGTCGCCGCTGCGCCTCACGTGTGGATTCCACGATCGCTGTATGCGCAGAGCTCCATGCGAGGCCGGCTCAAGCACCTGTTGTACATCCGTCTCTCCGGAGGGTTTCGCTTTCAGGTCGCTTTCAACGCACGGGTCGATGGTCGGTTCAATCCGTTTGGTGCCATGCAGTCGCCTGCTCCCGGTACCGAATGGGGCCCGGGCCGGCTGCTCGAGCAGGCCCCCTACCTGACCGAGCAAGCGGGCGAAGCCCTGCGCGCGTTGGGTGTCAAACCGGTGTCCGAGATCACAAACCAGCTCAGTGTAATCCCCTGCGTCGATCACGAGCCGCTCGCCGGCAGCGCGGACGGCAACCACACCACGGCACTCGAGCGCTGGTACACGGGTCATGTCAACGGACCGGCGGGGCTGTTTACCATGATCAACTACGGCCTGCGCGATCGTTTCGCGCAAGCAGGGGCTGCGGGCCGGGTAGAGCTGCCTGCTTTCGTGCTCGGTGGATCGGGGATGGGCCGCGGCCGGGGCAAGTACGCCGCGCACCGGCCGCCCGTGCTCGGTGGCAACGGACTCGAGCGATTCCGTCTGGCCACCGACCGGTCGCTGCCTGGCTGGACCAGCGCACTGAGCGTAGATCTGGACGCAAGCATGCGGGACCGCCAGCACGTCGCTTTGCAGCGCACGGTCGACGCCTACATGCAGACACGCCGGGCAACCAAGGCCTACGCCGAGATCTTCGCCAGCGAGCTGCTCCGAGTCCGCGCCCGCTCCACGCAGGTCGTGGACAACGTGTCCAACAGGCAGCTCGAGGAAGTCTTCGGTGACTCGGGCGCGGCCCGCGGGGTGCGGCTCGCGTTGCGGCTGTTTCACTTCGGAAGTCCTGCGATCTACCTCGATCAGGGCGGCTACGACATGCATTCGGGCGAGCGCGAGCGGCTGCCGGAACGCATGGTCGAGCTCAACCGCTTGCTGAGCGGGCTCGAGTGGGCGCTCAAGACCATGGACCATCCCGCCGGGGGCAGGTACTGGGAGCATACGCTCGTGGTGCTGGGAAGCGAGTTCTCCCGCACTGCGCGGGGCAGCCCCTTCAACTCTGCAGAAGGCAGCGATCACGGCGGCGACCTTGCCACGCGCTGGATGTCGATGCCCTTCATGGGTGGCGCGATCGGCCGGCCTGGTCGATCGCTCGGGGCGACCCGTCCCTCCGACCTCGAGGCTAGCGGCAAGATCTACTCGTACCGCTCCGTGCTCAAGACGCTCATGGACTTGCTGGGTTGCGATCACAGCGAGTTTTTTCCGGCGGATGCGCCCTTCGATGACCTGTGGCTGTGATCCCGTGACGGTACCCGGGCAAAAAGGCTCGATACGCTTGTGCGTCGCGCTCGCGCTGCTTTGGGGATGCACGCGCGAGCTCAGCGACCCCAGCCTGGAGGGTGAAATAGGCTTCGCGCCGGATCGCCCGCCGCTGGCCGATTCCGTCATGCCGATCCCCTATGCGGGCAGCGATCCGACCGTCCTTCAGGCGCAGCGCGAGCTACAAACCGGTTTCGATCTGCACGCCAAGGTCATTCAGCGCACATGCGGGCCAATCGGTGGTGTTTGCCACAACAGCAAGGAGTATCCCGACCTGCATACACCCGCCAACTTCGCCGCCACGATCGGTGCTCCCTGCAACGTGCAAGCCGGCTCGCTCGAGGGCGTGTACGACCGCTGCGAGCAAGCGGGCGATCGCTTCAAGCTGGATGGCGCCAGGGGCGTGGAGATCGGCCACGTCGAAGTCGTTCCGGGTCCGGGTGACATGATTCCAGAGCAACCGGGCGCGAACACACCGGGACTGCACCTCTACGTTGCGGAGCCGTTGCCTGCGCAGGAGCGCAACGGCAAATGGTTGGAGGGGAGCTTTGCGAGAAGCTTTGTGGATCAGGGCGCAGTGCGGGACCTCGTCTACTTCAGCTTCCGCACGCGCTGGTGGGTGCTCGACGGGGGAACGCACGTGTTCGGTCAAGTGCGTCCCTATCAGGACGACGACGTGCAGGAGCTGCTTTCGGCCGGTGTGGTCCAGGGCGACTTGAACCGCAACGG